>JBFWSI010000417.1:0-4277 GCA_050248455.1 Gammaproteobacteria bacterium
TGCCGAGCTCGCGCAGGCCGCGGCGCAGCCTGGACAATAGACCGTGCAGACCGCCGAAGAGCGCAAGGCTGCCGCGAACCTCGAGCAGCAGCGCATCCGGCGCGACGGCGCTGACCACCGGCGTGAACTGCCAGGCCCAGGCACAGAGCCGCGCCAGCGCCGCTTCTTCGGCCGCCGGAGTGCGCGGCAGGGCCTGCACTTCGCCCAGCGCATGCGCGGCGCCGAGCATCATGCCGGGACGAACGCCGAGCCGCGCCGCCTCGCGATTGACGAGCGCGATGCGCTGGCGCGTGCCCTCGCCGTCGACCAGCACGCAGGCGCGGCGCTCGGCATGCGCCCTGGTCGCGATGTCCAGCGGCAGCTGCGGCAGATGGATCGCGAGCCACAGCACGGCCGAGGGCGTGGCGGCCGGCACGGCGAGCGTCGAGGCACGCGGCGCGGGATGGACCAGCCCCTGCAGCGGTCGCAGCGGCGTGAGAACGGGCGGAGAGCGATCGTCGGGCTTGTTCATCGGCGTGTCCTTGGGCTTCTTTTGAATGCTGAAATGCTCGAGTCTCTTCATAGCCCGGGTGCAGCGCGGAGCCCGGGATCTCTGTCTTGGATCCCGGGTTTCGCTACGCTGCACCCGGGCTACGCAACTTTTCATTCTCGCGGCGGCGGGAATCCAGCCGGCCTCTCTCGGGGTATGGCTCGCTCGACCGCCTCGTCCGAACGAACGCCGAAGCCTGCGCGCATCGGCGCCTCCTCGAGCGGCAAGCGGCACTCGCGCGCCCGCGGACTGCCGCGGCACTTGAGGAAGATGACGTCGAGCGCGGCACAGGCGGGCTGCGGCCTGAGCAGCAGGCGCAGGGCCGCGGGCGAGGCCTGCGCGGCGCACTCGGCCGGCCGGAACAGCACGCCCAGCGTGCCGCCGGCTTCGCAGGCGAGCTGCAGGCGCCGCAGGCGCAACGCATCGATCTCCTGCGGCCACAGCAGCGCCGCGCCGCAGCCCGGAAAACGCAGCGCCTGCTCGAAGGCCCACAGCACCTCGGCGCCGGCCGCGGCCGCCGGCCGGACGGCGCCCTCCGCGCCCTGCGTCTCGCTCGCGAGATCGACGAGCATCACGCGGTTCAATGCGAGGCCCGCCGTCTGGAGCGCCGGCGCATAGGGCTGGTAAGGCGGCGCGACCCATATCAGCCAGCGCGACTCGCGCGACAGCCGCGCGAGCACCGGCAGCAGCAGGCGCAGGCCGCCGCTGCCCGGCTGTGCGGAGAGAATCTCGATCAGCCCCGGGAACGGCCAGCCGCCGCCCGGCAGCGCGGCATCGAGCGCGTCGAAGCCGGTCGGCAGGCCCGGCTCGGCAGCGGCTTCGCCGGCCCGCCACAGGCGCGCGCGACGCATGAGCTCCTCGAGACTCATCGCGGCGGCGGGGCTCACCGCAGGCGCGTGCGCAGGACACCGACGGCGAGGCCTTCGATCGCGAGCGACTGCGTGCGCAGATCGATTTCGATCGGCGCGAAGTCGGGATTCTCGGCGAGCAGGCTCACGCGCTGACCGCGACGGCGGAAACGCTTGACGGTGACTTCGTCGTCGAGCCGCGCGACGACGATCTGGCCGTTGTCGGCGCTCGCGCTCGCCTGCACCGCGAGCAGATCGCCGTGCAGGATCCCGGCGTCGCGCATGCTCATGCCCTCGACGCGCAGCAGGTAATCCGCACGCGGCCGGAACGTGGCGGCGTCGATTTTCAAGGTGTCCTCGACGTGGGCGGCCGCGAGCAGCGGCTGACCGGCGGCGACGCGCCCGATTACCGGCAGACCCTCCTCGCCGCCCTCCTCCAGCACGCGGATCCCACGCGAGGCGCCGGGCCGCAGCTCGATGGCGCCCTTGCGGGCGAGCGCCCGCAGATGCTCCTCGGCCGCGTTCGGCGAGCGGAAGCCGAGCGCCTCGGCGATTTCGCTGCGCGTGGGCGGCAGGCCGTGCCGCTGCAGGGCCTCGCGGATGAAGGCCAGCACCGCGCGCTGGCGTTCGGTGAGCGGTTCGACCATGGCACACCTGTATGAATTTACAGCTGTGATTATATCCAGGGATCGGCCGTCGGCAAGGGACGCGGAGGCATGACGAAGCAGCAGGCGCTCGCTCGCGCGGCGCAGCAAGCGCGTCGGCCCCTTCGCTTATACTCCGGCCACGCGCGGAGCCGCGCGCCTCACTGTCTTCTCCGACGAAAGGTTTGCATGAGCGCCACTTCCCCTGCCCCGATTCCCTGCACGCTGCTGCGCGGTGACGGCATCGGCCCCGAAATCGTCGACGCTACCTTGCGCGTGCTGGAGGTGCTCGGCGCGCCCTACGACTGGCACGACAAGCCGGCGGGCCTCGGCGCCTTCGAACGCTATGGCGACCCGCTGCCGGCGGACACGCTCGCCGACATGCAGCAGACCCGGCTCGCGCTGAAGGGCCCGTTGACGACGCCGATCGGCGGCGGCTTCCGCTCGATCAACGTGCGCCTGCGCGAGGCGCTGAAGCTCTACGCGAACGTGCGGCCCGGGCTCTCCATGCTGCCGGACGGCAAGTTCCAGGACGTCGACATCGTGCTGATCCGCGAGAACACCGGCGGCTTCTACGTCGGCGTCGAACATTTCATCGCGATCGGCGACGACCCCCATGCGGTGGCCGAGGCGACCGGCATCCTCACGCGCGAGAACTGCCAGCGCATCAGCCGCTACGCCTTCGAGTACGCGGTGGCGACGGGCCGGAAGAAGATCACCGTCGTGCACAAGGCGAACATCCTCAAGGCGCTGACGGGCCTCTTTCTCGAGACGGTGACGGCGATCGCGAAGGAGTACGAGGGGCGCGTGAAGCTCGAGGATCGCATCGTCGACAACTGCGCGATGCAGCTCGTCATCAACCCGTCCCAGTTCGACATCATTCTCACCACCAACATGTTCGGCGACATCCTGTCCGACGAGATCGCGGGCCTGATCGGCGGCCTCGGCCTCGCGCCGGGCGCGAACATCGGCGCGCATGCCGCGATGTTCGAGGCCGTGCACGGCTCGGCGCCGGACATCGCCGGCCAGGGCATCGCGAACCCGACGGCGCTGCTGCTCGCCGCGGCGATGATGCTCGATCACTGCCGTCTGCACGCGCTCGCCGCCCGGCTGCGCCAGGGCCTCACGACGACGCTGGCGAAGGCCTCGACGCGCACGCGCGATCTCGGCGGCCGGCTGTCGACGCAGGAGTTCGCGCGCGCCGTCATCGCCAATCTCTGAGCCCGGTCATGGCGAGCGGGGTCAAGGGCTTCGGGCGCTTGTGGAAAGCCTGCGGCTATTCGCTGCAGGGCTTTCGCGCGGCCTGGCGCCACGAGGCCGCGTTCCGCCAGGAACTCACGATCGCGGTGCTGCTGCTGCCGGCAGCGGGGTGGCTCGCGCGCGACGCGCTGGAGTTCGCCCTGCTGGTCGCGACGCTGCTGCTGGTGCTCGTCGTCGAGCTGCTGAATTCCGGCATCGAGGCCATCGTCGATCGCGTCGGCACGGAGCGTCACGAGCTGTCGGGCCGGGCCAAGGATCTCGGCTCGGCCGCGGTGCTGCTGAGCCTCGTGATGGCGGTCGTGGTGTGGGGTGCAATCGCGTGGACGAGGTTCGGCGGCTGAGCCGACGTTTCGTAGCCCGGGCGTAGCGCGCAGCGCGAAACCCGGGCTACGAACGTCCAAGCGCTGCTCAAGTCCGGGCAATTCCTGCCGATTCGTAAGGAAATATCACACGAGGAAGCCCGCATGGATCTCAGCACCGCCATCGAACACCACGCCGCGTGGAAAATCCGCTTTCGCAGCGCGATCTCGAAGCAGGAAGTCATCGACGCCCGCAACATCGGCGACGATCGCTGTTGCGAGCTCGGCAAGTGGTTGCACGGCGAAGGCAAGACCCGCTTCGGTGCACTGCCCAGCCACGACACCTGTGTCCAACGCCATGCGGCCTTCCACACCGAGGCCGCCAAGATCGCGCAGGCGATCAATGCCCGCCGCTTCACCGAGGCCGAAGCGATGCTCGGCAGCGGCTCGGCCTACGGCAACGTCTCCTCCGCGGTCGGCGTGGCGCTGCTGCAGTTGAAGAAGGACGCGAAGCTCTGAGGCATCGACGGAAGGAGCGTACGCGTCCGTTCATTGCAGAACCGGGACGCACGAAGATCCCGGGTTCCGCTACGCTCTAAGGTATCCCCCCGAAAAACGGGCGCGAGAACCTCAAAAAGCGCGTCATTCCCGCGCAGGCGGGAATCCACGTTCTGGCACGGCGCCCCCGCTGGACTCC
>JBFWSI010000418.1:0-4269 GCA_050248455.1 Gammaproteobacteria bacterium
GCGACGTCCCCTTCATCATCGAGCGGCTCGCCGACGACGTGCAGTGGGAATACGGGGTCTGCGCGACGGAGGTGCCGTGGTATCGGAACCGCGTCGGACACGCGGGTGCGCGCGAGTTCTTCGCCAGTCTCGCGGCCGTCGAGTTCGAGACCTTCGCACCGAAGGCCTTCCTGCACGACGCGACGAAGAACGTCGTCGCCGTGCTGATCGATTCGGATTACGTAGTACGGGCGACGGGCAAGCTCGTCAGCTACGTCGACGCCGTGCTGCTGCTCCGCTTCGACGCGCAGGGCCGCGTCTCGCACTTCGCCCATCGCGTCGATCTGTCGCAGGCA
Organism: Gammaproteobacteria bacterium; assembly: GCA_050248455.1. Taxonomy (GTDB): domain Bacteria; phylum Pseudomonadota; class Gammaproteobacteria. The sequence continues at coordinate 336 of JBFWSI010000418.1, forward strand.
GCACGCGCGCTCGCGGCGTGAGCGCACGCCAATGGCCATGGCGGCGGAACCCGGGATCTTCGTTGCACCGAAGTGCGGATCCCGGGGTGCGCGCTGCGCGCTCCACCCGGGCTACGACCAGCGCGACATCTCTTTTGCGGCAAGCTACTGCGGCCCCTGCGTCGCGAGCGAATCGAGCAGCGCGCGCAGCCGCTCGAGATCGACGGGCTTGACGAGGTGATGGTCGAAGCCGGCATCGCGCCCCTTGCGCCGCGCCTCCTCCTGGCCCCAGCCGGTCAACGCGACGAGGACCGCGCCGCCGGGATCCTGGGCGCGCAGGCGTCGCGCCACTTCGTAGCCGTCGATGCCCGGCATGCCGATGTCGAGCAGAACGACGTCGGGCTCGTAGCGCGAGTACGCTTCCAGGCATTCGTGGCCGCCGTAGGCGACTTCGACGTCCGCGCCGAGGTGGCCGAGGATCATCGCCATGCTGTCGGCGGCATCGCAGTTGTCGTCGACGACCAGGATACGGCGCGCGGCGCAGCGCGTTGCCGCTGCCGGCGGTGACGGCGACGACGTGGGCGCCTCCGTCAGCGGCAGGTACAGGAGGAACTCGCTGCCGCGACCTTCGCCGTCGCTGCGCGCTTCCAGCGAGCCGCCGTGCATCTCGGCGAGCCGTCTCGACAGCGTCAGGCCTATTCCCAGCCCGCTCTGATTGCGCGAGGCCTCGCGTCCCTCGCGGCTGAACATGTCGAAGACACGCGTGAGCCCCTCGGCGGAGATGCCGATGCCGTTGTCGCGCACGCCGATCACGGCGGTGTCGCCTTCGCGTCGCGCCGTGAGCGCAATCATGCCGCCGTCTTCCATATACCTCGCGGCATTGTTGAGCAGGTTCGCCACGATCTGCGTCAGTCGCATCGGATCGCCGTCGACCCACAGCGCTTCGTCCGCCAGCGACACGTCGAGCCGGTGACCGGCGGCATCGATCAGCGGCTCGCTCGTCTCCACCGCGCTGCGCACGATCGTCGCCAAATCGATGCACTCGCGGCGCAGCTCGATCAGATCGCAGCTGATGCGCGATATTTCGGACAGATCGTCGACCAGCCTGACGAGCTGCTCGACCTGGCGTCCCATGAGTGCACACAGGGGCTCGAGGGCTGCATCGTGCTGCCGCGTGCGCATCACGTGCAGTGCATTGCGCAGCGGCGCGAGCGGGTTGCGCAGCTCGTGCGACAAGGTGGCGATGAACTCGTCCTTGCGTCGATCGCTGTCGCGATAGTCCGTCACGTCGCGCGTGGTGCCCGCGACCGCTTCGACCCTGCCGTCCGGCCCGAAGACCGGCACCAGGATGTAATCGTAGACGCGGCGCCCGAAAGTCCCGTGGAACGGCACTTCGCCGCGCACCGGTGTGCCGGTCGCGGCAACCTGATCGATTTCACGATCGTGCATCTCGGCATGCCAGGGCTCGTAGCCGAGCTCGAGGCAGTTGCGCCCGATGACCTCCGCCCAGGTCTTGCCGTACATCCGCAGCAATCCTTCGTTGGCGTAGACGAAGCGGTGGTCGAGATTCCAGACATAGATCAGATCCGGCGTGTTGGCGAGGATCGCCTCGTACAGCCGACGCTGTCGCTCGCTCTGCGCCCTGGCGTCGGCGAGCGCCTGCTCGGCGTGGCGCCGCGACGTGACGTCACTCGCCGTGCCTATCCATTCCACGAGTCCGCCGTGTGCGTCGAAAATCGGCACGGCGCGTGACCAGGTCCAGCCGGGCGAGCCGTCGACGCGCATCACGCGATGCTCCATCTGGAATACGCGCCGGGTGCGCACCGCCTCCGCGATGGCGGCGGTAACGACGGCTTGATCCTCGGGATGGATGTACTTGTCGAGCCAGGAGCAGCTGGGCTCGATCTGATCGGCGATGAAATCCCGGCCGTACAGGTAGCGTATTTCGCGCCAGTCGGGGCTGACGCTGTACACCACTTCGGAGCTCGCTTCGACGAGCGCGCGAAACCGTTGCTCGTTGTCGATCATCGGCATAGGACCGAATCCTACTATGCGGCCCGATGGTCGAGGTATCGATGCGTCCAAGTTCGCGTTGGACGTGTGCGAGCCCCAGGACCGAGGCCGCGTAGGACAGATTCTCGTGTGCTCTGCGCCTGCACGCGGCGCTCGTATGCAAAAAACCGCGCGCCGGGCGCAACGCGCCCGGCGCCACGAGCCCGATCAGCGTTCGCCACCCCCGGCAGGAGGGGGCGACGGTGTAGCCGCCGGCGGCGTCATCGGCTCGCCCGTCGTGGTCCCTGTCTCGCCGCTGCGATCCTGTGGGCTCGTGTACTCGTCGTCGCGCCTGTCGCAGCCCGCGGCGACGAGCAGACCGAACAAAACGAACGCGCTCAGTGACATTTTCGAACGATAAGGCATGTCGACCTCCTCGGATGTCTGCGCGAATACGCTCAATACGCGCTGCCGCTCGCACCGCCGGTACCGCCGCTCCCCGCATCACCGCCGACGCTGCCGCCGGACGTCGTGCTGCCGGAGGTGCCGTCCTCCATCGCACCGCCGGTCGATGAGGATCCCGTGGCGGGTCGGTCGCGCTCACCGGACTGCATCGAATCCGTATTGCCGGTGCCCGCATTGCCGTTGAAGGTGCCGTCATGGCGCTCCTCGTCGGTGCCCGCCGCTTGCGCGCCGGACACGAGCAGCGCGCCGAGCAGCGCCATCCCGGAAAGCATCAATCCCTTGCGATGTTTCATTTCTGCGACTCCTTGCAGATAGGGACTGCCATTGTCCAGAACACGCGCGCGTCGACTGTGGGGCGCAGGAGACGACGGCTGTAGGGCGTGGACGAGGGCGGGTTCGCGAAGCGGCGACGGGTCCGTGCAGGGCCCCAGGTTCGGCACGCTGGACCCGGGCTAAGCCGCTTCCGGGCGACGCCGCTCGAACTGGCCGAAGCGGAACAGCAGCGCCGGCATCACGAGCAGATTCAGGAGCGTGGAGGAGATCAGCCCGCCAATGATGATGGCGGCCATCGGTCCCATGATTTCGCGACCGGGATTGTCGCTGTCGATGGTCAGCGGCAGCATCGCGAGCGCCGTCACCAGCGCCGTCATCAGGATTGCAGGCAGGCGTTCACGGGCGCCGCGCCGCAAGGTGTCGAAATTCCAGCGACAGCCTTCGATGCGCACCAGGTGATCGTAGTGCGAGACCAGCATGATGCTGTTGCGCACCGTGATCCCGAACAGCGTGACGAAGCCGACGATCGATCCCACCGACACCACGCCGCCGCCGAGCATCACCGCGGCGACGCCGCCGGCGAGCGAGAACGGCAGGTTCAGCATGATGATCAGCAGGTAGCGCAGGCGATAGACCGCCATGTAGACGAGCACCAGCACGCCGAAGCTCGCGACCAGCGCATCGGCGAGCAGCTCGCGTCGCGCCGCCGCGTGCTCGACCGCCGCGCCGGTGAATTCGGGATGCACGCCGGGCGGCAGCCGCAGATCGCTCAGCACGCGTGCGCGCAGATCCGCGAGCACGCTGCCCGGATCGCGCCCCGTGACCTCGGCGGTCACGACCTGCAGGCGCTGCGCGTTCCGGTGCAGGATGTTGTAGCGGCCGTCGCGCTGCGCGATCTCGGCGATTTCCGCGAGCCGCACCGGCGTGCCGTCGACGATCGCGACCGGCAGATCGCCGAGCGCCCGGACGTCGGCGCGCGCGTCTGCATCGAGCAACAGCACGACGGGCACGCGGCGATTGTCGAGCTCGAGCTCGTTGACCGCCTGCGCCCCGTAGGTGAGCTGGACCGCGCGCAGCACGGTGCCCGTCTGCAGCCCGTGGCCGGCCAGGCGCGCGCCGTCCGGGCGGATTTCGATCACGGGCGTCGCGTGCGAGGCGCGAACGCGCACATTGGTCGCGCCGGGCACCTCGCGCATCAGCGCGGCGAGCGTCAGCGCCGCCTCGT
>JBFWSI010000419.1:0-4268 GCA_050248455.1 Gammaproteobacteria bacterium
CTTCTCGTCCAATCTCGCGAAGGTCCCGGCCGGCGGCTGGCTGCCGGTGCTGATCGCCTTGCTGGTGTTCCTGATCATGGACACCTGGCGATGGGGCAGGGCGGCGCTCTACCGCGCGCTCGACGCCGAACATCTCGATCTCGATCTCTTTCTGAGCAGCATCGAGATCGATCCGCCGGTGCGCGTCACGGGCATGGCGATATTCCTCACCGGCGCGCGCGCCGGCGTCCCTCGCGCACTGCTGCACAACATGAAGCACAACCGCGTGCTGCACGAGACGGTGGTGCTGCTGACGGTCGCGACGGCGCGCATTCCGTTCGTTGCGCCGACGCAGCGCATCGAGTACGAAGCGCTCGGCCAGGGCGTCAGCCGCCTGGTGCTGAGCTACGGCTTCATGGAGCGTCCGCATCTGCCGCGCGATCTGGCGCAGGCCGCGGTGCCGGGCTTCGTCTACGACGAGATGGACACGACCTTTTTCCTCGGCCGTGAGTCCGTGCTGGTGGGGCCGTCCTACACCTGGCTGGCCCGGCTGCGCGGCCTGGCGTTCGTGCTGCTGTCACGCAATGCGACGAACGCCGCGAAGTTCTTCCGCCTGCCGCCGAACCGGATCATCGAGATCGGCGCGCAGATCGAAATCTGATTTTGCCGGCCGGCGGCGCCGGCCTCAGAGATCGCCGAAGTCCGGCGCGAACTCGTCGGCCGTCTGATGGGTATCCGGCGCCGGAACGACGGGCGCTGCGGCGACCGGCGGCACGGGGGTGGTCGCTGCGGGGACCTGCGGTGGCGCAGCCTCGGACGCCGCCGATTCGGTTACAGGCGGCGCCGTGGCGGCCGCGACGACGGGCGCCTCGGCTGCGACGGCGACAGGGGCGGTGAGGGGTGCGTCGCCGAGCGGTTCGGGTGCCGCGCTAGCTGCGGGATCGGCCTCGTTCACCGCCGGCGGCGAGGCCTCGGCCGCGACCGCAGCCTCGTCCGCGTCGTCGAGCGCGGCGCGATCGGCGGGCGGCGGCAGGCTCTCGTCGACCGGCATCGCGGGTTCCTCCTCTCCGCCGTTGCCTTCGCCCTCGGACACCGCTTCCTCGGCCGCCTTGTTCATCACGATGATGCTGATCCGGCGGTTGATCGGGCTGAACGGATTCGCCTTGTCGAACAGCACGGACGAACCGAGGCCGACGACGCGCCCGATCTTCTCCTCCGGCATGCCGCCGGCGACGAGCTCGCGCCGCGCGGCATTGGCACGATCGGCCGAGAGCTCCCAGTTGCTGTAGCCGTTGCTGCTCGCATAGGGCGTGCGATCGGTGTGGCCCGAGATGCTGATCCGGTTCGGCACCTGGTTGATCACCTTCACGAGCTCGCGAAGGATCACGCGCGTGTAATCCTGCAGCACGGGGCTGCCGACCGCGAACATCGGCCGGTTCTCCTTGTCGACGATCTGGATGCGCAGGCCTTCGTTGGTGATGTCGAGCAGCAGCTGATCCTTGAAGGGCTTCAGCGCCTGGCCGGCTTCGATCGCCTTCTTCAGTTCCTCGAGCAGCGACTCCATGCGCTCGCGTTCGGCCGCGGCGGCGATTTCCTCGGCCTTCTCCTCCGACGGCGCGCCGCTGCCCGGATTCTCGAAGTCCTGCTCGCCGGGCACGTGGTTGGGGAAGGCCGACGGACCGTCGCCGTCGAGGATGCCGTCGCCGCCGTCGAGCACGGGGCTCTTGCCGGCACCGCCCGGACCGCTGGCGGCGAGCGGATCGTTCATGTACTCGGCGATCGCCGCCCGCTGCTCGGGCGTCGTCGAGCCGAGCAGCCACATCAGCATGAAGAAGGCCATCATCGCCGTCACGAAGTCGGCGAACGCGACCTTCCAGGCGCCGCCGTGGTGACCGTGGCCGCCCTTCTTGATTTTCTTGACGATGATCGGAGGGGCTTCGACTGCCATCTGGGTTGCTCGCCGGGTGCGGACGCGGCTGCGCTTACTTGCGCTTCACGTGCTCTTCGAGCTCGCGGAAGGTCGGGCGCTCGGTCGAGAAGATCGCCTTGCGCCCGAACTCCACCGCGACCTGTGGCGAATAGCCCTGCTGGGACGCGAGTATCACGGTCTTCAGCACCTTGAAGAACTGCGATTCGTCGCGCATGCAGTGCTCGAGCAGCGTCGACATCGGGCCGACGAAGCCGTAGGCGAGCAGGATGCCGAGGAAGGTGCCGACCAGCGCCGCGGCGACGTGATGGCCGATCTCTTCCGGCGGGCCGCCGAGGGCGCCCATCGTGATCACGATGCCGAGCACCGCGGCGACGATACCGAAGCCCGGCAGGCCGTCGGCGATGCGCGTCAGCGCGGCGGACGGCTGGTGGGCTTCCTCGTGGTGCGTGTCGAGCTCGACGTCCATCAGGTTCTCGAGCTCGAAGGCGTTCTTGATGCTGCCGCCGACCATCAGGCGCAGGTAGTCGGTGAGGAATTCGACCGCGTGATGGTTGTGCAGGAACTTCGGGTACTTGCCGAAGATGCCGCTCTTCTCGGGATCCTCGACGTCCGCCTCCAGCGACATCATGCCTTCCTTGCGCGCCTTCGTGAGCAGGTCGTAGATCAGCGCCAGCGAGTCGAGGTAATAGGCCTTGTTGTAGGGCGAGCCCTTGAACAGGCTGGGCAGGTTCTTCGCGACCGCCTTGATCAGCTTGCCGGGATTGGCGATCACGAATGCGCCCAACGCGGCACCGCCGATCACGAGCAGTTCGTAGGGCTGCCAGAGGGCGGCGAGATGACCGTGCGACAGCACGAAACCGCCCGCGACGCAGCCGAGCACGAGCACGATGCCGATAATGACGTTCATGACGAGGAGATGGCCCGTAAAGAGGAATTCGTGACGGGGGTCATATCGGCGTACGGACCGGCGCGCTTTAGGGAAACGCTGCTGCGATCGGCGTTGCCGCCGGCCATCGGGGGCCGGCCCCGAACGAGCCCGGGAGGGGCTCGTGCAGGGTGTCCTGCGGCGGCTCGACGGCGCTAAAACCACACGCGCAGACGGCTAAAGTCCGGCCACCACGGCGCCGCTGACGCCTGCATGTCCGCGTCGATTCTCTCCAGTGCCTCCAGGGATGGCGCATGCCGTCAGCGCCGGAATGCCGCATGAGCCTCTCCGACACGCCGTTCGGCAGCGCCCGGCTGCGCGACCAGCTGCACGTGCTGCTGGTCGAGGACAATCCCGGCGACGTGATGCTGTTCCGTTCGCTGGTCGAGGACAGCCCGCACAAGCCGCTGTGGATCGAGCACGCGGCTAGCCTCAAGGCCGCGACCGAGAAGCTGCAGCGCGCGCACTTCGACGCGATCATCACGGACCTGCACCTGCCGGACTCCGACGGCACCGACACGCTGCGGGAGCTGGCGGCGGCGGCGCCCGAGGTGCCGCTGATCGTGCTGACCCATTGCGACGACGATCCCTTCGCGCTGGAGCTGCTGAAGCACGGCGCCCAGGACTACCTGGTGAAGGGTCAGAGCGACGGCCCGCTGATCCTGAAGACGATCCGCTATGCGATAGAGCGCAAGGAGTCCGATCAGCACTTCGCCTTCCTGTCGCACTACGACAAGCTGACCGGGCTCGCCAATCGCGAGCTGTTCCGCGATCGCCTGCACCAGGCGATGTCGCGGGCCGAGCGCGCCGGCAAGCTGGTCGCGCTGCTGTTCCTCGATCTGGATCGCTTCAAGTCCGTCAACGACACCCTGGGCCATCTCGCCGGCGACGAGCTGCTGGTCGAGGTCGCGAGCCGGCTGAAAACCTGCGTGCGCAAGTCGGACACCATCGCGCGACTCGGCGGCGACGAGTTCACGGTGATCCTCGAAGGGCTGGACGCCCCGGTCGATGCCGAGATCGTCTGCCGCAAGATCATCCGCTCGCTGGAAGCGCCGCTGATGCTCCAGAACCACGAGATCTACGTCACCACCAGCATCGGCGTGACCTTCTTCCCCAGCGACGACGTCGATCTCAACGGCCTGCTGCGCAACGCCGATGCCGCGATGTACCGCGCGAAGGAAGAAGGCCGGAACAAGTTCCACCTGTTCACGGCCGATCTCAGCGCCCGTGCCGTCAAGCGCATGGGCATCGAGTCGGCGCTGCGCCACGCGGTCGAGCGGCAGGAGTTCTTCCTGGTCTACCAGCCGAAGATTTCGGTGCAGACCGGCGAAGTGCTGGGCGCCGAAGCGCTGCTGCGCTGGGAGAACGCGCAGCGCGGGCTGGTGCCGCCGGTCGATTTCATCCCGGTCGCCGAGGAGACGGGCCTCATCGTCA
>JBFWSI010000420.1:0-4267 GCA_050248455.1 Gammaproteobacteria bacterium
GCGCCAACTACCAGTCGGTGTCGCGCCTGCCCGATCTGTTCAGCATCGACGCCACCCCGCGCGAAGGCGCGGCGCTCGACACGCTCGAGGCCGCGATCTTCGAGCAACTGGAGACGATCAAGCAGACGCCGCCCAACGCGCAGGAGCTCGCGCGGGTGAAGACCCAGGTCGTCGCCGACACCGTCTATCAGCAGGACTCGATGTTCTACCAGGCAATGCTGATCGGCACGCTGGAATCCGCGGGTCTGTCCTGGCGCCTGAAGGACGAGTACGACGCCGGGATCCGCGCCGTCACCGCCGAGCAGGTACAGGCCGTCGCGCGCCGCTATCTGACGCCCGAACACCTCACCGTCGCGCGGCTCGTGCCGGCCGAGGCCCGCTGAGATGCGCGCGCGCTGCTTCGCGCTGGTGTTCGCCTGCGGCGCCCTGCTGGGCGGCGCACTCGCGCAGGCCAGCCCCGACATCCAGCAATGGACGACGCCGACCGGTGCCGCCGTCTATTTCGTCGCCGCGCCCGAGATCCCGATTCTCGATCTGCGGCTGGTCTTTGCCGCCGGCAGCGCGCGCGACGGTGGGCGCTCGGGCGTCGCGGCGCTGACCAACGCGCTGCTCGACGAAGGCAGCGCCAAGCACACGGCGGACGATTTCCACTCGCAGCTGGACGCGACCGGCGCGCTGCTCGGCACCGGCGTGATGCGCGACATGGCGTGGATCTCCCTGCGCAGCCTGACCGCCGAACCGCAGCGCACGACTGCGCTGGATCTGCTCGCCGAACTGCTGCGCGGGCCGCGCCTCGACGAGGAGAGCTTCACGCGCCAGCGCGCGCGGGCGCTCGCCGCGCTGAAGCAGGCCGAGGAGTCCCCGGGCACGATCGGCGGCCGCGCCTTCTTCCGTGCGCTCTACGGCGACCATCCCTACGGCACGCCGACCAACGGCACGCCGGCCAGCGTCGCCGGGCTCGCCCTCGACGACGTCGTCCGCTTCTTCCGCCAGCACTACGTCGCGCACAACATGACGATTGCCCTCGTCGGCGCGCTGTCGCGCGCGGAGGCCGAAGCGCTCGCGACGCGTCTCGCCGCCGAGCTCGCAGCGGGCGAGCCCGCGCCGCCGCTGCCGCCGCTGCCGCCCTATGCGCCGAAGACCGAGCACCTCGAGTTCGCCTCGGCGCAGAGCCACGTCTACGTCGGCCAGCGCGGGATCGCGCGCGAGGATCCCGACTACTTCCCGCTCGTCGTCGCCAATCACGTGCTCGGCGGCAACGGTGTCGTGTCCCTGCTGTTCGAAGAGATCCGCGAGAAGCGCGGACTGTCGTACAGCGTCGAAAGCCACTTCGAGCCGATGGCGCTGCCGGGCCCGTACATGGCGACCTTGCAGACCAGCAACGAACAGCTGGCCGCGGCCGTGACCCTGTTGCGCGAGCAGATCGCGCAGTACGTCGCAAAGGGCCCGAGCGACGCGGATTTCGAGGCGGCCAAGCGCAATCTCGTCGGCGGCTTCCCGCTGCGCATCGACAACAACTCGAAGATCGTCGAGAACCTCGCCGTGATCGGCTTCTACCGCCTGCCGCTCGACTGGCTCGATACCTACACGCAGAAGGTGCAGGCGGTGAGCAAAGCGCAGGCGATGGAGGCCGTGCAGCGACGGCTCGAACCGGCGCGCATGGTGCAGATCACCGTGGGACGTGGCGCCGTCACCCCCGCGACGCCATGAACCGCGGCACGCGCCGGGCCGGCGCGCGGCCGGCCGGCGGCGGTTCCGAACGGTCCGACGGATTGGGCAGCGTGCGCATCGTCGGCGGTCGCTGGCGCGGTCGCCGCGTGCCCGTGCCGGCGGCCGACGTGCGCCCGAGTGCCGATCGCGTCCGCGAGACGCTCTTCAACTGGCTGGCGCCGCGCCTGCCCGGCGCGCGCTGCCTCGACCTGTTCGCAGGCACCGGCGTGCTCGGCTTCGAGGCGCTCTCGCGCGGCGCGCGCGCGCTCACGCTCGTCGAGCGCGAGCCTGCAGTCGTCGCTCATCTGCACGAGATGCGCGCGCGGCTCGAGGCTGAAGCGGCGGAAATCCTCCGCTATGATGCGCTCGCGTGGCTGGCCGCGACGCCGCCGTCGCCCTACGACGTCGTGTTCGTCGACCCGCCCTTCGGCGCCGATCTCGCGACCACGGTGCTCGCGGCGCTGGCCGCAGGCTGGGTCGCGAACGACGGGGTCGTCTACGTCGAGGCGCCCGCCGCGCCCGCGCTGCCGCCCGGCTGGGTGCGGCTGCGCGAAGGGCGCACGCGGCAAGTGATCTATGCGCTGGTCGCACCGGCGGCGGCGGACACGAATCGAACGAGTGGAGAAATCTGAGTGGGCAACAGGGCGATTTATCCGGGCACCTTCGATCCGATCACCAAGGGCCACACCGACATCGTCGCCCGTGCCGCCGGGATCTTCGATCACGTGATCGTCGCGGTCGCCGCGAGCACGGCGAAGAACACGGCCTTTTCCACCGACGAACGCGTCGAGCTCGCACGCCGGACGCTGGTCGACTATGCGAACGTCGAAGTCCAGCGCTTCGAGGGCCTGCTCGCGAACTTCGTGCGCCAGTGGGGCGCGAACGTCGTGCTACGCGGCCTGCGCGCGGTGTCGGACTTCGAGTACGAGTTCCAGCTCGCCGGCATGAACAAGCACCTCGTGCCGGAGGCCGATACCATTTTCATGCCGACGCGCGAGAACTACTCGTACATCTCCTCGTCGCTGATCCGCGAGATCGCCGCGCTGGGCGGCGACGTCTCCGAGTTCGTGCACCCGATCGTGCGCGACGCGCTGAGCGAACGCTTCGCGGGTCGGGCCAAGAAGTAGCTTCCGCATGGCGCTGCGCATCACCGAGCTGTGCGTCAATTGCGACGTCTGCGAACCGGAATGCCCTAACCACGCGATCTTCGAAGGCCCCGAGCACTACGAGATCGATCCCGCGCGCTGCACCGAATGCGTCGGCCATCACGACGCGCCGCAGTGCGTGCAGGTCTGTCCCGTCGACTGCATTCCGAAGGACCCCGCTCAGCCCGAGGACGAAGCGACGCTGTGGGCCAAATACCGCCGTCTGCAGCAGACCGAGCCCGCGCGTGAGACCTGAAGCGCCGTCGCGTCGCGCCCGCACCGCGCGCGCGCTGATCGGCGCGTGGCTGTGCATTTTCGTCGTCCTCGCAGCGCCCGCGCGCGAAACCTCGAGCGCACCGCCGGCCGCCGCCGTCGCCTCCGCCCATCCGCTCGCGACCGCCGCCGGCCGCGAGATCCTCGACGCCGGCGGCAACGCCTTCGATGCCGCGATTGCCGTGGCCGCCACGCTCGCGGTCGTCGAGCCGTATTCCTCCGGCATCGGCGGTGGCGGCTTCTTCCTGCTGCACCGGGCCGCCGACGACCGCGATCTCATGATCGACGCACGCGAAATGGCGCCCGGCGCCGCGAGCCGCGACATGTATCTCGACGACAAAGGCGAAGTGATGCCGGGACGCTCGATGAACGGTGCGCTCGCTGCCGGCATCCCGGGCACGCCGGCCGGTCTCGTGCATCTCGCCGAAGGCTACGGCCGCCTGCCGCTGTCGGTTTCGCTCGCGCCTGCGATTCGCCATGCCCGCGACGGCTTCGCCGTCACGCCGCACTACCGGATCATGGCGGGCTTCCGCACCGACGCGATGAAGGCCGACGCCGAGACGGCGCGCATCTTCCTCGCGCACGGCGCGCCGCCGGCGGACGGCACGATCCTGAAGCAGCCGGATCTCGCCGCGACACTCGCCCGGCTCGCCGCCGAGGGCCGCGACGGCTTCTACGCGGGCCCGCTCGCCGCGCGCCTCGTCGACGGCGTGCGCGCGGGCGGCGGGATCTGGCAGCTCGAGGATCTCGCGCGCTATCGCGTGGTGGAGCGCGAGCCGGTGGTCGGCGACTATCGCGGCATCCGCATCGTGTCGGCACCGCCGCCGTCGTCCGGCGGCATCGTGCTGATCGAGGCGTTGAACATCCTCGAAGGCATGGATCTCGCGGGCGCCGACGCCGCGCAGCGCGCGCACTACGTGATCGAGGCGATGCGTCGTGCCTATCGCGATCGCGCCGAATATCTCGGCGATCCGGATTTCAGCGACGTGCCCGTCGCGCGTCTGACCTCGAAGTCGCATGCCGCGACCGTCGCTGCCGATCTGTCGCCCGAGCGCGCGACGCCGAGCAGCGCGCTGGCGCCCGTCGTGCCGCCGGCGCAGGGCGATCACACGACGCATTTCTCGGTGCTCGACGCCGAG
>JBFWSI010000421.1:0-4262 GCA_050248455.1 Gammaproteobacteria bacterium
CGTCTGACCGGCACTGGGCACCGCGGCCGCCAATGCGCACCAGGACGACGATGATCGACATCGAGGATCTCCGCTTCGACTACCCCGGCGTGCGCGCCCTCGACGGCGTGTCCTGCCATCTCGCGCGCGGCACGATCACGGCGCTGGTCGGACCGAACGGGGCCGGCAAGACCACGCTGATGCGCTGTGTCTGCGGGCTCGAGCGGCCGCTGTCGGGCCGAATCACGGTCGATGCCGTCGACGTCGTCGACGAGCCGCGGCGCAGCCACGAACGGCTCGGCTATCTGTCGGATTTCTTCGGCCTCTACGACGAGCTGAGCGTCGCGCGCTGCCTCGAGCACGCGGCGCGGGCGCACGGCCTGCCCGGGCCATACGCCGCGCAGATCCGCGAGACTGCGGCACGTCTGGGCCTGGGCGAGCGGCTCGCGCAGCGCACGGGCACGCTGTCGCGCGGCCTGCGCCAGCGCGTCGCGATTGCCCAGGCCATCATTCACGCACCGCGCGTGCTGGTGCTCGACGAGCCGGCCGCCGGCCTCGATCCGGAGGCGCGTCACGCACTCGCCGGGCTGTTCCGCGCGCTGCGTGCCGACGGCATGACCCTGCTCGTGTCCTCGCACATCCTCGCCGAGCTCGAGCAGTACGCCACGCACATGCTGGTGCTCGAGCGCGGGCGGCTGGTCGAGCACCGCGCGCTCGCCGGCCAGCACGGCGCGGTGCGCACGCTCGCGCTGCACTACGTCGGCGACGACGCATCCGTCACGAGCCTGCTCGCCGTCGTCGACGGCGTGCGCGGCGTCGAGATTGCACCCGGGCGCGCGCTGTTCGAGTTCGACGGCGACGAGCTCGCGCAGGCGGCGCTGCTCAGGCAACTCGTCGGCGCCGGCCTCGAGATCACCCAGTTCGGCCTCGCCGCGAGCGATCTGCAGGAACGCTATCTCGCGACGGTGGCGCGCCGCGCGCCCGCCGCATGAACGCCGAGCTGCGCCGGCTGTTGTGGCTGGACTTCACCGGCTCGCGCGCGGGGGCGATGCTGATCGCCGTCGCCGCGGTCGCGGGCCTCGGCTGGCTCCTCGACGGCGAGCGTTTTGCGAGCACGACCGCGACCTTGATGCTCGCGAGCTTCATCGTGCTGACCATCGCGTGGGGCGCGAACCAGGTCGGCCATGCGCTGCTCGACGAGCTGCGCGCCCGCACCTGGGATCAGCAGCGCATGTCGGCGCTCTCGCCGTGGGCGATGACCTGGGGCAAGCTCGTCGGCGCCTCCGCGCTGCCGTGGCTCGCGGGCGGCAGCGCACTGCTGCTGCACGCGTTCGCCGCCGCGCCCGAGGCGCTCGCGTGGAAGCTCGGGCTCTATGTCGGCGGCGCGCTGTTCATCCATGCGCTCGCGCTGTTCGGCGCGCTCCTGATGCTGCAGCGGCGCGCGCAGGCGCGCGGCTCGCTCGTGCTGCGTTTCATTGGCGGACTGCTCGCCGGCGCAATGGTCTACGCGTTCTTCCAGCGCGAGCGCGGGCTGCTCCAGTGGGGCGGCCACGCGTGGCCGACGCTGCCCTTCCTCGTCGTCGTCCTCGCGCAGGCGGCCGCCTGGGTGCTGCTCGCTTGCCAGCGCCTGATGAGCGAGGAACTGCAGGTGCGCACGCAGCCCTGGGCACTGCCGGGCTTTGTCGTCTGGACGGGCGCGCTGCTCGGCGGCTTCTTCGTCGACGCGGACACGCCGTGGCCGGCGCGCATCGGCGCCGTCGCAGCCTTCGCCGTCGCCGCTGCGCTGGCCGCCGCCTATTTCGCGGCCTTCGCGCTGCGCACCGATCCGATGCTGCCGCGCCGGCTGACGCTCGCCGCGGGCCGCGGCGACTGGTCGCGCGCCGGCAGCCTGCTGCCGCCGTGGCTGATCGCGCTGGTCTGCGCCGGCATCGCCGCGCTGCTCGTGCAGTTCACGTTGCCGGACGACGGCGCCCTCCTCGCCGTGTTCGTCGACACGCGCACGACGGCGCTCGCGCTCGTCGCGGCGGGCCTGCGCGATCTCTTCGTCGTGCACGCGCTGGGTTCCAGCGTGCGCGAGGATCGCGGCGAGATCGTCGCGCTGTTGTACCTCGCGCTCGTGTACTGGCTGCTGCCCGGCATCTTCACTCTGGCCGGTGCACATGCGCTGGGCGCGCTGCTGACGCCGCTACCCTGGGTGCTGCCCGCCCGCGCGCTGCCGGTGCTCGCGCTGCAGGCCGTCGCGGCGATAGCGCTCGCGGCCTGGGCGTGGACGCGGCGCGTGCGGCCGCTCACTGCAGGAGCTGGTGACCGATCCTGAAGCCCATCGTGTAGGCGCCGGCCGCGGCGCCGATCGAGCTCAGCACGAACACGAGCAAGGTGCGCGCGACGCGATTGCGCCACCAGCCGCGCCAGTGCGCGGTGTCGGCGCGCAGGCGCGTGAAGTCGCCGACCGTCGGCCGCCGGATCCACGCCTCGACCAGTGCCGTGATGAAGCCGATGCCGATCGCGGGATGCAGGGTCGTCAGCGGCGCGCCGCCGATCGCCGAGGCGATCGTCAGCGGATGGCCGGCGGCGATCAGCGTGCCCAGCGCCGACAGGCCGCCGGTGTAGACGATCCAGTCGCGCACGAGCTCCCAGCCGATCGCCGGGTTGCGCGCGAAGCCAATGCCGATGCCGGCGACGATGAACAGCGCGAACAGCCACGGCAGCGCCTTCGTCCAGCGCGACGGCGGCGGCACTTCGGACAAGACTTCAAGTGTGCGTGCCGGCGCGCGGTCGCGGGCCTGCAGCAGCGCGGCCATGCCGAGCAGGTGGGCCGCGCCGATCACGACCAGGATGCGCCGGCGGCCGGCCGCGACGAGCTGCTCGATGCGCGCGGCCATGTAGCGATCGCGCTCGGCGACCAGCGGCTCGTAGATCGCCGGCGCGCGCGTCGCGAACTGCGCGAAGGTCGCCTCCAGCAGATCGTCCTGCTTCAGGCGCTCGACGCCGTCGGCATCGAGCTCTTCCGGCGCCAGCACGCTCGCCATCAGGCCGGAGAACAGGTATGCCCGCTTCCACCACGGCACGTTGCGGTAGATGCGCTTCAGCGTCACGCCGACATCGCGATCGACGAGCGCGAGCTCGATGCCGCGCGCGGCGGCGCCGTCGATCGCCGCGCGCATCTCCGCGCCGGGCTCGGTGCCGAGCTGCTCCGCGATGCGTGCCTGGAAGGCGCCCAGTGCGAGCGTCGCCGTGATCATCGGCGCCTGGCCCTCGCGGATCACCTGGAACAGATCGAGCTCCGCGAGCGCGCTCGGATCGGCGATCGCGCGATGCCGGCCGCCGCAGAGCTCGACCGCGACGCAGTCGTAGTCGCCATCGGCGATTTCGCGCGTCACGGCCTCCGCGCTCGCTTTGGACACGTGGGCGGTGCCGAACAGGCGCACGGCGGCACCGTCGAGAGGCAAGTCGCGTATGGGTTGAGAGAAGTTCGTGTCGGACATGTCTGACCAATGAGAAGGGCGCGTGCGCTCAGTATACGGAGCGAGATTCAGTGCGCATTAAGCGCGCCGATCGCATCCTGCATCCGGGCCGATTCGATCGTGTCCACCGCGCACCGGCAGCGGCGATCGCGATGCCCGTCGCCCTGGAGGCCGACATGAAGAAGTTCATTCCTCACGCGCTATTGTTCCTGCTGATTTCGGCAGGCCTGCCGTTCGCAGCCGAGGCCGGCGGCGGCTATCGCCAGGTTCACGGTTATTACTACGGTCCACCGGCGTACTACCGTCCCTATCCATATGCCTACGTGCCGCGCGCGTACTACGCGCCGCCGCGCGGCTACGGATATCGTCACGGCTATCGCCAGGGCTACGGCCACCGCGGTCACGGCTGGCATCGCCAGCGCGACTGGCGCGGCCATGGCGGCTGGAACGGCTATGGCGGGTATGGAGGCTACGGCGGCCCGCGCAGCGGCTTTTCGTTTTATTTCTCGAATTAGGGAAACCCCGAACGAGTCCTTCCTGGGACTCGTTCGGAGTCGGCGAGCCCCGGGGCGAGCCCGGACTCGCCTCCGGGCATCAAGTGTTGGCGCACTTGATGCTCGAGCGGGCCATCCATCCGGGCCCGCGGAAACCCTGCAAAAGCAGAGTTTCCTCAGGTTCAGCCTCCGCGATTTCGCGGACCGGGCGTGCTCCGCGCCCGGCATTTCGGCGGCGCCGCGGCGTCCAACCCCGCGGCGCCGCCCTCTCATTTTCCGCCGCCGTGGCCAAGGCCGCGACAGCCCCGTTGAATCCGCCGACCCG
>JBFWSI010000422.1:0-4262 GCA_050248455.1 Gammaproteobacteria bacterium
GCAGAAGCGTCGGAAAGCCCGGTTGGGAGAGGCCCGCCGCGGCATCCAACCCGCCGAAGTGGTCGACGACGAGCGGCACGGGCAGCGTCGTGAGACGGTCGGCGAGGGCTTCGATGACGGCGAGCGTCGTGTAGGTCTGCACGTGCCAACCGAAGCCGGCGACGAGACGTGCGACGCCTTCGAAGCGCGGCCAGGCCTTGGCCGGATCGTTGAGCCCGGTCGAGGTCAGATTGAGCCGCACGCCGCGCACGCCCTTGTCGTGCATCGCCTGCAATTCGTTCGTCGTGAAGCTCTCGTCGATGACGGCGACGCACCGTGCACGGTCGAGGCCGATCGCCATGGTCGCGTCGATCGACACGGCATTGTCCGTTCCGTAGGGGCTCGGATGGACGATGACGACGCGTGAGAGGCCGAGCAGGCGTAGCAGCTTCGAGAGTTCGGCGACGCTCGCGTCCGGCGGCGTATAGGTGCGCCCCGTCCAGTAGGGAAATTTCGCCGCCGGCCCGAAGACGTGGGTGTGGCAGTCGCAGCCTCCGTCGGGCACCCCGACGGCGAGCGCGCTGTGCGTGACGTCGTGGATCGTCCGGTCGTCGGCGGCCATCGCGGTTCCCCAGCCCTGTTGCTAGACCACACCCGCGCGCAGGAAGTCGTGCACGTGCACGATGCCGGCAGGGCGGCCGTCGTCGACGACGAACAGCGCGGTGATGCGCCGGCTGTTCATCTCCTCGAGGGCCACCGAGGCAAGCGTCGCGGCCGTGGTCGTGCGCGGGTTCTGAGTCATGATCTCGGCCGCCGCGCGGCTCATGATGCCGTCGCCCATGTGGCGCCGCAGGTCGCCGTCCGTGATCACGCCGACGAGCCGGCCGGTATCATCGACGATGCCGAGGCAGCCGAACGCCTTCGCCGTCATCGTCACGATGGCATCCGCCATCAGCATATCGGCGGGCGCGAGCGGCAGCTCGTCGTCGCGGTGCATCAGATCGCCGACGTGCTTCAGCTGAGCGCCGAGCGATCCGCCCGGGTGGAACACCTTGAAATCGCGGGCGGTGAACCCCTTCGCCTCCAGCAGCGCGATGGCGAGCGCGTCGCCGAGCGCGAGCTGCATCGTCGTCGATGTCGTCGGCGCCAGCCCGTGCGGGCACGCCTCGCTCGCCCGCGGCAGCTCGAGCACCACGTCGCTGGCCTGGCCGAGCGCGCTCTCCGCCCGCGAGGTGATCGAGATCAGCGCCACCTTGAAGCGGCGCGAGAAGGTCAGGATGTTCTTCAGCTCGACCGTCTCGCCCGACCACGACAGCGCCAGGATCACGTCGTCGCGTGTGATCATGCCGAGGTCGCCGTGTGAGGCCTCCGAGGGGTGCACGAAGAAGGCGGGTGTGCCGGTCGAGGCGAAGGTGGCGGCGATCTTCTGGCCGACGTGGCCGGACTTGCCGATGCCGGTGACGATGACGCGGCCGCGCGCGGCCTCCATCAGCGAGACGGCGGTGGCGAACGGGGCGGCCATGGCGCCCTCGAGGCAGCCGGCCAGCAGCGCGAGCCCCGCACCCTCGATTTCGAGCGTGCGGCGGGCGGCGGCGACGGATGCCGCGGCGCGTGCCGTGGTACCCCCTGCAGTGGTCGCATCATCGACGCGCGAGGCGCGCGCCGCGGACGGCATCTCGACCATGCTCACTCCCTGGCTCTGCTTCGTGCGGCCCGTGCGACTCGGCCGGCCGTTGCATTCCTGTAGCAGACCGGCGGTTGTTGCCCAAACCGGGCGCGCTTCAACCATGCGTTAACCGGTGCATTCCTAGTGTCGGCTGGAAAGTGTGCGTTCCCGGACGACTGCGCGCGGCAGGAGGGCCTGGTGGCGGGCGCACGCACTGCAACTCTCGTTATTCCTGCCGCCCTGACGGCGCTGGCGGCGTGCCTTGCTGCGCCGAACGGCGCGCGCGCCCAGAGCTTCGCCAACTCGATCACCACCATCACGCCGCCGCCAGCCCGCCAGGCCGTGCCGCAGCGACGCGGTGGGGCGCCGGTCGCCCGTGCCGACGACGACACCGATGGCGCCGGCGCTGCGCCGCCACCGCTGCCGGCCGGCCGCGAGCCGGACGACGCGGGCGGCGAGCCCGGCCTGCCGGGCGAAGGACTGCCGGGGGAGGAGCCGGACGGCGGCCTGTCGCGCCTGCCGGTCGACGGTGACCTCGCGCCGCCCGTGCTGGCCCAGCCGGTCGATGGCCGCATCGACCTCAGTGGCAGCGTCGCACCCGTCGATGGCGACGACCCGACCCGCAACGACGCACGCCGCCCGGAAGATCGCGCCGCCTTCGAAAGCCCGCCCGCCGGCTTCGACCCGCTGCTGTTCCAGGCCGAGATCGAGCCGATCCTCGACCGCCGCCCGGCGCAGCTGTTCCGCTTCGAGCCCTACGAGCCGGTCGGCGTCAGGCTCGGCTCGTTCACCGTGCTCGGCGAGCTGGAACAGGGCATTCTCTACAACTCGAATGTCCTGCAATCGTCGAATGCCCGTTCCGATGTCGCCTACGAGGTACGCCCCGCGCTCCGCGTCGTCTCCAACTGGCGCCGGCATGCGATGGAGTTCCGCGCCAACGGCACCCTGACGGGCTTCTCCGAGTTCGAGACCGAGAACACGAAGGCCTACACGCTCGAGCTGCGCTCGCGTCTCGACATCACGTCGCGCCTCAACGTCGAGGGGCTCGTCTCCCGCGATCTCGCGCAGGAGAGCCGCTCGTCGATCGACGCGACCTCGATCGGCGGCACGCGCGCCGACATCGTCACGAATCGCTCGGCGTTCGCCGTCAACCAGCGCTTCAACCGCCTCTCGCTGCAGCTGCGCGGTGCGGTCAGCGAATTCACGGTCGACGACGCGCGCGATGCGACCGGCACCCTCGTCTCCAACCGCGACCGCTCGGGCGTGCGCTACGACGAAGCCGTGCGCGCCTCGTGGGAGTTCAAGCCGACGCTGTTCGCCTTCGCCGAGTACGCGCTCAACCAGCGCACGTTCGACGCGCGACCGGCCGACGGCATCTCGCGCGATTCGACCGGCGACCGGATCCGTCTCGGCCTGGGCTTCGGTAACACCGGCCAGAAGCTGAGGGGTGAGATCAGCGTCGGCTGGGGCCGCCAGAAACCGCGCGACAGCCGCCTCTCCGACATCGAGGGCGTCATCATCGACGCCAACCTCGCCTGGCGGGCGAGCGCGCTGACCTCGGTGCTGCTCACCGCGCGCACCGACGTCACCGATACCACGCAGGCCGCTTCACCCGGCGCACTGTCGCGCGAAGCCGGCATCGAGGCACGCCACGCCCTGCGCCGTAATCTGATCGCCAATGCCGGCTTGACCTACGCGGTGTTGGATTATGAGGGAATTGCACTCACCGAGCGCACGCTGACCGCGTATGCCGGCATCGAATACTTCGTAAATCGCGAAATCTCGCTTTTCGGCCGCTACCGCCACATCAATCTCGACTCGACCGACGCCGCCCGCGGCTACGACGGCGACGAGGTGCGCCTGGGCCTGCGCGTGCGCCGCTGATCGCCGCATCGGTGGGTGGATTAATATTGACGGCGAGCAGCTTCCGGCGGTCGGCTGAGGGCGATTGACCGATGGTTACCAGTCTGTAAATTCGTCGTCGGCGTTCGCGGCGTCAGCCGTGAGCGTGCGCGCTTTGTGTTTCGGTCCGTTGCTGTGTGGAGTTGCACACCGTGCCCAATACCGCGCCCGTTTTCGCCGTCGGCGACGGCATCGTCACGACGGCCGTCGGCAGCTCGGACGACCAAGCCGTCAGCTTAGCCGTCCAGGAGGACGGCAGGATCGTCGTCGCGGGCTCCAGCTCCAACGGCTCGAACGGTGATTTTGCGCTGGTCCGTTACAACGCCGACGGTACGCTGGATACCGGATTCGGCGGCGGCGACGGCATCGTCACCACGCCGATCGGCAACGTGAACGACGTCGGCCGTAGCGTCGTCGTGCAGCCGGACGGCAGGATCGTCGTTGCGGGGTATAGCCGTGTCGGCTCGAACGACGAATTCGCGCTCATCCGCTACAATGCCGACGGCACGCTGGATACCAGCTTCGGCGGCGGCGACGGCATCGTCACCACGCCGGTCGGCAGCTCGCACGGCCAGGGCTTCAGCGTCACTATGCAGCCGGACGGCATGATCGTCGTCGCGGGCATCACCATTGGTTCGAGCTTCGACTTCGCACTCGTCCGCTACAACGCCGACGGCACGCTGGATACCAGCTTCGGCAGTGGTGACGGCATCGT
>JBFWSI010000423.1:0-4250 GCA_050248455.1 Gammaproteobacteria bacterium
TGGCGCAGCACGCTCTCGTGGCGGCGGCCGTCGAACACGAGATGCTCGTAGACCTCGTCGGACACGACGAGGAGATCGTGCCGCTCGGCGAGCTCGCTCAGCGTCGCGAGATCCTCCGCCGTCATCACCGTGCCGGTCGGGTTGTGCGGCGAGTTCACGACGATCATCCGCGTGCGCGGCGTGATCGAGTCGGCGACGCGCTGCCAGTCGATGCGATAGGCGGGCGGCGACAGCGGCAGGCGCACGGCCCGGCCCTGGGCGAGGGTCACGGCCGGCTCGTAGCTGTCGTAGGCGGGGTCGAACAGGATCACCTCGTCGCCGGGCTGCACGACGGCCATCACGGCGCAATAAATCGCCTCGGTCGCGCCCGGCGTGATCGTGACCTCGGTGTCGGGATCGACGCGCGCGCCATAGAAGTCGGCGACCTTCGCCGCAACCGCCTCGCGCAGCGGCAGCACGCCGGCCATCGGCGGGTACTGGTTGCGGCCGCCGTCGATGTGGCGCTTCACTGCCTCCTTCAGCGCCACCGGCCCGTCGTAGTCGGGGAAGCCCTGCGACAGATTGATCGCGCCGTGCTCGGCGGCCATCTGCGACATCACCGTGAAGATGGTGGTGCCGACGTGCGGCAACTTGCTTTCGATCTTTGAAGCTTTCATGGCGCGGCATTATCCGTGAGCCCGGGCACGACCCCAAGCCACGGGCAGCGTTATGATTCGCCGATGTCCACCCCGTTCTCCGCCCTCGCGCCCGCGGGCGACCCGCCGCCGGCGCTGCGCGAGGCGACGCATCATGCGCTCCAGCAATTCATCGAGCTCGCACGCGCCGCCGGGCTCGAGTCGCAGTTGCCCGCCGCGCGCCTGGCCGAAGTCACGCGCGTGTTCGCCTGCAGCCCCTACGTCGCCGAGCAGGCGCGGCGCGATACCGCTGCGTTCGTCGCGATGCTGCACGAGGCCGATCTCGGGGCGGTGCGCGGCAGCGAGCACCACATGGCGCGCTGCGCGGCATGGCGCGCGCAGGTGACGAGCGAGGAAACGCTCCGGCGCGAGCTGCGACGCTACCGGCAGCGCGAGACCGTGCGCATCGCCTGGCGCGATCTGCTCGGGCTCGCCCCGCTCGAAGACGTGCTGACCGAGCTTTCCGCGCTCGCCGACGCGCTGATCGCGACCGCGGTCGAGTGGCTCGCGCAGGAGCTGTCCGCCCGCTTCGGCACGCCCTGCGATGCCGACGGCGAGCCGATGAGCCTGATCGTCATCGCGATGGGCAAGCTCGGCGGCGGCGAGCTCAACTTCTCGTCCGACATCGACCTGATGTTCGTCTACCGCGCGAACGGCGAAACCTGCGGCGGGCCGCGCGCGCTCGCCAACCAGGAATACTTCGATCGCCTCGGCAAGAAGCTGATCCCGGTGCTGAACGACAGCACTGCGGACGGCTTCGTCTACCGCGTCGACATGCGTCTGCGACCCTTCGGCGACAGCGGCGCACTGACCGCGAGCTTCGCGGCGCTGGAGCAGTACTACCAGGTGCACGGCCGCGACTGGGAGCGCTATGCGCTGATCAAGGCGCGGGCGATCACGGGCACCGAGGCCGAGCGCGCGGCCCTCACGGAAATCACGCGGCCCTTCGTCTACCGGCGCTATCTCGACTTCGGCGCCTTCGAGGCCGTGCGCGGCATGAAGGCGATGATCGACGCCGAAGTGGCGCGCTACGGGCTCGAGCGCGACATCAAGCGCGGCGCCGGCGGCATCCGCGAAGTCGAGTTCATCGGCCAGGCCTTCCAGCTCGTGCGCGGCGGCCGCGAGCCGCGGCTGCGGCTGCGCCAGATCCTGCCGGCACTGCGCGGCTGCCTGGAGCTCGGCCTGCTCGAGGCCGCGGACGTCGCGGCGCTGAGCGGGGCCTACCGCTTCCTGCGCGTCACCGAGCATCGCCTGCAGCAGGTGCACGATGCGCAGACCCAGACCCTGCCCGATCAGCCGCTCGAACAGCTGCGGATTGCCTGGGGCCTCGGCTTTGCGGACTGGGACGCCTTCGCCGCGCAGCTCGCGCAGCATCGCCAGGCCGTGCGGGCGAGCTTCTCCGCGCTGCTGTTGCCGCAGCCGGCGAACGATCGCGCGAGCGGCGGCGACGAGGTCGGGTCGCGGGTGTGGCAGGCGGCGACGGATCTCGATGCGACGCAGGAGCTCTTCCTCACCGCCGGCTTCGACGATCCGCCGCAGGCCGCGCATGCGCTGGCGGAGCTGAAGGACCCGCGCTTCCTCGCGCGCCTGTCCGCCGAGGCCCGCGCGCGTCTCGACCGCCTGATGCCGCCGCTGGTCGCGGCCTGCGCGCGGCAGCCGCAGGGTGCGCTCGTGCTGGGCCGGCTGGTGGCGCTGGTGCGCGCGGTCGCGCGGCGCTCGGTCTACCTCGCGCTGCTCGCCGATCACGGCGCGGCGCTGAACCGGCTGGTGGAGCTGTGTGCCGCGAGTCCGTGGATTGCGCAGCAAATCACGCGCTCGCCGATCCTGCTCGACGAGCTGCTCGACGGTCGCGTGCTGGCGACCCCGCCCGGCCGCGCCGAGCTGGTGCACATGCTCGACGATGCGGTCGAGACCGCCGATCCCGGCGATCTCGACCGCGTGATGGACGTGCTGCGCAACTTCAGGCACCAACAGGTGCTGCGCGTCGCGGCCTGCGATCTGATGGCGAACTTCCCGATCGCGGAGGTCAGCAACCACCTGACCTGGATCGCCGAGATCATCGTCACCAAGGCCCTTGCGCTCGCCTGGCGCGATCTCGTCGCGAAGCACGGCCGGCCGCGTCGCGCGCAGGCGGGCACGCGCTTCGGCGTCGGCTTCGGCGTCATCGCCTACGGCAAGCTCGGCGGGCTCGAGCTCGGCTACGGCTCCGATCTCGATCTCGTGTTCGTGCACGATCGCAGCGGCCCGAACGATGTGACCGACGGCCCGAAACCGATCGCGAACGACGTCTTCTTCACCCGGCTCGCGCAGCGCCTCATTCATCTGATCACGACGCGGACCCCGGCCGGCCAGGCCTACGAGCTCGACGTGCGGCTGCGCCCGAGCGGCTCCTCGGGCCTGCTCGTGACTTCGCTCGAAGCCTTCCAGGATTACCAGCAGCACTCGGCGTGGACCTGGGAGCACCAGGCGCTGGTCCGCGCGCGCGGGATCGCCGGCACGCCGGAGACGCTGGAGCGCTTCGCCGCGATCCGTCGCGGCGTGCTGCGCGCGACGCGCGAGGTGCCGCGGCTGAAGGCCGACATCGTCGAGATGCGGGAGAAGATGCGCGCTCAGATCGATCGCTCCGATGCCGAGCAATACGACTTGAAACAGGGGCTTGGCGGTATCACCGACATAGAATTCATGGTTCAATACGCGTGCCTGCGCTGGGCCGCGCAGCATCAGATTCTGACCGCCTACACGGACAATCTGCGCCTGCTCGACCTCGTCGGCGACCTCGGCCTGTTGCCGCGCGGGGACTGCCGCGCGCTGCACGACGCCTATTTCGCCTACCGCGCGGAAATCCATCGGTGCGCGCTGCAGGAAGTCGACGGACTCGTGTCGCAGGCCGCGCTGCGCGCCGAGCGCGACGCGGTAGCCGAGGTCTGGCGGCGCACGATGCACGATTGATCCCGCCGGCACGTTCCTTACTCGATTCGACCAGGAGACCGACATGAGCTACGCCGATCGCGATGGCGTGATCTGGATGGACGGCGAGATGAAGCCGTGGCGCGCGGCGAACACGCACGTGCTGACGCACTCGCTGCACTACGCGACGGGCGCCTTCGAAGGCATACGCGCCTACGAGACCTCGCGGGGCACTGCGATCTTCCGTCTCGGCGAGCACATCCAGCGCCTGTTCGACACCTGCCACATCCTCGGCATGAAGATGACGCTGAGCCGGGAGGCCGTGCTCAAGGCCTGCGTCGACTGCGTGCGCGAGAACAAGCTCGCCACCGCCTATATCCGCCCGCTCGCCTACTACGGTTCCGAGGGCATGGGCCTGCACGCGGCGAACCTGTCGGTGCACGTGATCGTCGCCGCCTGGTACTGGGGCGCCTATCTCGGCGGCGAAGCGCTGGAGAAGGGGATCCGCATCAAGACTTCGTCGTTCACGCGCCATCACGTCAACAGCGTGCTGTCGAAGGCCAAGGCGACCGGCAACTACATCAATTCGATCATGGCGCTGCAGGAAGTCGCGCGCGACGGCTACGACGAAGCGCTGCTGCTCGACAAGGACGGCATGATCGCCGAAGG
>JBFWSI010000424.1:0-4250 GCA_050248455.1 Gammaproteobacteria bacterium
CCGGCGATGGAGCCGACCGCCGAGCTGCTGCTGATCTTCGCCGCGCGCGCCGAGCACGAGGAGAAGGTGATCCGGCCGGCGCTCGCCGCCGGCCGCAGGGTCGTCTGCGATCGCTACACGGACGCGACCTACGCCTACCAGGGCGGCGGCCGCGGCCTGCCGCAGGCCCCGATCGCGGCGCTCGAGACCCTGGTCCAGCGCGGCCTCGAGCCGGATCTGACCTTGCTGTTCGATGCGCCCGTCGAGACGGCGCTCGGCCGCGCGAAGTCGCGCGGCGAGGGCGACCGCTTCGAGGCCGAGCGCGCCGAGTTCTTCACGCGCGTGCGCGAGGCCTATCGTGAACGCGCGCGCGCCGCGCCTGCGCGCTTCCGGATCATCGATGCGACGCGCGACGCCGCGACGATCGGCGCCGAGCTCCGCGCCCTGCTGGCGAGCCTGCCGGCGTGAACGCGCCGTATCCCTGGCTCGCCGCCCCGTGGACGCGCCTCGTCGGCGCCTGGCGCCAGTCGCGCCTCGGGCACGCGCAGCTGCTGCATGGCCGGGGGGGCTTCGGCAAGCGCGAGCTCGCGCGCAGCTTCGCGCGACTGCTGCTGTGCGAGGCCGCGCGCGAGGACCGTGCCTGCGGCGCCTGTCGCGGCTGCCGGCTGTTCGACGCCGGCAATCACCCCGACCACGCGTTGGTCGCGCCGCTCGAAGCAGGCAAGGCGCTGAGCGTCGATCAGATCCGCGAGCTCGGCGAGTACTACGCGCTGCGGCCGCATTACCGCGACGTGAAGATCGCGACGATCGATGCCGCGGGCTCGATGAACCGCGCGGCCGCCAACGCGCTGCTGAAGCTGCTCGAGGAACCGCCGGCCGGCGCGGTGCTGCTGCTCGTCGCCGATCGGCCCTCGCAGCTGCTGCCGACGATACGCAGCCGCTGCCAGCAGACGGCGCTGGATCAGGGCGAGGCCGCGACGATCGTCGACTGGCTCGCCGAGCAGGACCCGAACGCAGCGCGACCCGTGCTGCTCGAGCGCCTCGCGCGCGCCGCCGGCAGCCCGCTGCTCGCGCAGCGGCTGGCCGAAGTCGAGCTCGCGAGTGCCATCGACGGGCTCGTCAATGCGCTAGGCGGCGTCGCGGTCGGCAAGCTGTCGCCGCTGACCGCCGCGACCCAGTGCGCGAACCTGCCGCTCGATCTGCTGATCGATCAGTGGCTGCGGATCTGCCACGAGCTCCTGCTGCTCAAGGCCGGCGCGGCCGTGCCGCTAGCCGAGCATGGCCGGGGGCTCGCGCCGGGTTTGCAGCGTCTGGCGGATGCCGTACACTCGCAGGCCGTCGGGGAGTTCGTCCAAAAAGCTCAGGACGTCAAGCGCTTGAAGCTGGGGCCGGTGACTCTGCGTGAGGTCGATCTGGCCGCCTGGCTGTGGTTCGACTGGCATGCGGGCACCGTCGACACGCGCACCGGGAAGCGCTGAACGAGCCCCTCGCGGATTCGTTCGGACACGCCGCGCCTCGCGTACATGCGTACTCGAGTCGCGAGCGGGCCATCATGGCCCGCCGACACTCTGCATCGCGCAGAGTTTTCTCAGGCAACGAGGGCAGGCAGTAGTGGAAACACCGTTGGCGGCGGGCGGCAAGAATCCGCGACAGGGCATCCTGTCGCTGACGATTCGCGACAAGAGCTCGCTGTACGCGGCCTACATGCCCTTCGTGAAGAACGGCGGCCTGTTCATCCCGACCAGCAAGACCTACAAGATCGGCGACGAGGTCTTCATGCTGCTGACCCTGACGGACAGCAAGGAGAAGCTGCCGGTCGCCGGGCGCGTGGTGTGGATCACGCCCGCCGGCGCCCAGGGCAACCGCACCGCTGGGATCGGCGTGCAGTTCAGCGAGCTCGACAACGGCGCGACGCGCAACAAGATCGAAACCCAGCTCGCCGGCGCGTTGAAATCCGACCGCCAGACCCACACGATGTAAGTCCCTCCGCGCCGCATCGGCGCGGTCCTCGAGTCCGCTTCCCATGTCGCAGCCGCCCGCGCTCGTCGATTCCCATTGCCATCTGCCGCTGCTCGGCGCCGAGCGCGACACGGCGCAGTATCTTGCCGACGCCGCCGCGGCCGGCGTCGGTCACGTGCTGTGCGTCGGCGTCGATCTCGAAACCTTCCCCGGCGTGCTCGCGCTCGCGCAGCGCTTCCCGAACGTGTGGGCCAGCGTCGGCATCCATCCGAACGGCGAGACCGAGGTGCGCGACACGAGCGTCGAGGAGCTCTGCGCCATTGCGCGCGATCCGCGCGTCGTCGCGATCGGCGAGACCGGTCTCGACTATTACCACCAGCAGGGCGATCCCTCGCTGCAGCACGCGCGCTTCCGCCTGCAGATCCAGGCCGCGCGCGCGGCCGGCAAGCCGCTCGTGATCCACACGCGCGATGCCGCCGCGGACACCCTGCGTCTGATGCGGGAAGAGGGCGCCGATACCGTCGGCGGCGTGATGCACTGTTTCGTCGAGGACTGGCCGACGGCCGCGGCCGCGATGGAGCTCGGCTTCTACATCTCGTTCTCGGGCATCGTGACCTTCAAGAACGCGAGCGCGCTGCAGGCAGTCGCGCGCCAGGTGCCGCTCGATCGCCTGCTCGTCGAGACCGACGCCCCCTGGCTCGCCCCGATGCCCCGTCGCGGCAAGCCGAACGAGCCCGCTTACGTCCGTCACACCGCCGAGTTCCTCGCCCGCCTCCGCGACGAGGACTACGCGACGCTCGCCGCCGCGACCACGCGCAATTTCTTCACGCTGTTCCGGGATGCGCGGTAACAATGTGCGCTTCATGGCCTATCGACGAAGATCGAAGACCTCGAAGCTCGCGATTTCTCACCCCACCGCCTTGCCCGGCAACGGCACGAGCTTCGGGCTCGGCACGCGCGGCGGGGCGACGTCGCTCAGGAACTCGCGCACGAACGGCGTCGCGGGCGCGACGCAGACTTCGTGCGGCGTGCCGATCTGCTCGATGCGGCCGGCGTTCATGACGACCACGGTGTCGGCGACCTCGAGGGCTTCGTCCTGGTCGTGCGTGACGAAGATGCTCGTCACGTGCAGCTCGTCGTGGAGCTGGCGCAGCCAGCTGCGCAGCTCCTTGCGCACGCGCGCATCCAGCGCGCCGAAGGGCTCGTCGAGCAGCAGCACCTTGGGATTGACGGCGAGCGCACGGGCGAGCGCGACGCGCTGGCGCTGCCCGCCGGACAGTTGCGACGGATAGCGCTGCGCGAGCCCCTCGAGCTGCACCAGCGACAGCAGCTCGCAGACCTTCGCATTGATCTCCGCGTGGCTCGGTCGCAGGCGCCGCGGCCGCACGCTGAGGCCGAAGGCGATGTTGTCGTAGACCGTCATGTGGCGGAACAGCGCGTAGTGCTGGAACACGAAGCCGACGCGGCGCTCGCGCGCATGGGTGCGCGTCATGTCGTCGCCGTCGAAGAGGATGCGCCCGTGATCCTGGCGGTCGAGGCCGGCGACGATGCGCAGCAGCGTCGTCTTGCCGCAGCCGGACGGACCGAGCAGGGCGACGAGCCCGCCCGTCGGGATCTCGAGGCTGACGTTGGACAGCGCACGGAAGCCCACGAAATGCTTGCTGACGTTGTCGATGACGATGCTCACGGCGTGGTGGCCTCCGGCGCGATTGCAGCTTTCTGCGCGCGCGATTCGATCCAGGTCTTCAGCACGAGGGTGACGAGGGCGAGGCCCATCAGCAGCGAGGCGACGGCGAAGGCCGCGACCGCGTTGTACTCGTTGTAGAGAATCTCGACGTGCAGCGGCAGCGTGTTGGTCAGGCCGCGGATGTGGCCGCTGACGACCGACACCGCGCCGAACTCGCCCATCGCGCGCGCATTGCACAGCACGACGCCGTAGAGCAGCGCCCACTTCACGTTCGGCAGGGTCACGCGGAAGAAGGTCTGCCAGCCGCCGGCGCCCAGCGTCGCGGCGGCTTCTTCCTCGTCGGTGCCCTGTTCCTGCATCACCGGGATCAGCTCGCGCGCGACGAACGGAAAGGTCACGAAGATCGTCGCGAGCACGATGCCGGGCACGGCGAAGATGATCTTCAGATCGTGCTCGGCCAGCCACGGCCCGAACCAGCCCTGCAGGCCGAACAGCAGCACGTAGATGAGCCCGGAGATCACCGGCGACACCGCGAAGGGCAGATCGATCAAGGTCAGCAGCAGCTGCTTGCCCTTGAACTCGAACTTCGCGATCGTCCATGCCGCGGCGAGGCCGAACACGAGGT
>JBFWSI010000425.1:0-4245 GCA_050248455.1 Gammaproteobacteria bacterium
CCTCGCGCTCCTACAGAACCACGGCGACGATCGCCTCAGGTGTCGCGCCGGCGCCCTGCCACTGGTACAGCGCCTGCACCGCGCAGCGCCGCGCCTTCACGCGCGCGGCATTGCCGCTGCCCGTGCGGGGCGCGCGCGGCGGTGTCGACGTGTCGCCGGTGACCACGAATCAGAGACCGCGCAGCAGCGAGATCATCTCGATCGCGGTGATCGCGGCCTCGGCGCCCTTGTTGCCGGCTTTGGTGCCGGCGCGCTCGATGGCCTGCTCGATCGAATCGACGGTCAGCACGCCGAAAATCACGGGCACGCCGGTATCGGTCGCGATCGACGACAGCCCGCGCGAGCAGGCGCCGGCGACGTGGTCGAAATGCGGGGTCGAGCCGCGGATGACGGCGCCGAGCGCGATCACCGCGTCGTACTTGCCGCTCTTCGCCATCTTCTGCACGACCAGCGGCAGCTCGAAGGCGCCCGGCACGCGCGCGATCGCGATCGCGTCGTCCTCGACGCCGTGACGGCGCAGCGCATCGAGGCAACCCGCTTCCAGCGCGTCGACGATGAAGTGATTGAAACGGGCGGCGACGATGCCGAAGCGCGCCGGCGCGCCTAGCCTCATGCTGCCTTCGATGATGGTGACCATGGCCCAGTCTCCTCAGCTCACGTATTCGACGACTTCGAGACCGAAGCCCGACAGCGCATGATAGCGGCGCGGGTTGCTCATGACCCGCATCTTGTGCACGCCGATGTCGGCGAGAATCTGCGCGCCGAGACCGATCTGCCGCCAGTCCGCCGGCGCCTTGCCGCCATGGATCTGTTCCGGATGGCCGTTGCGGTGCTCGGGATCGGCGATGCGCAGCACCTGGCGCAGCACCTCCTCGTTGTCGACCTGGTTGCTCAGCACGACGACGACGCCCTCGCCCGCGTCCGCGACGCGCTTCAGCGCATCGCGCAGCGGCCAACCGGCGTCCTTGCGGATGCTGGCCGTCAGATCCTCGATCGGATTGTAGATGTGCACGCGCACGAGCGTCGGCCGATCGCCGCTGATGTCGCCGCGGACCATCGCCAGATGCAGATCCCGGTGGATGCGATCGCGGTAGGCGAACAGCTTGAACTCGCCGAACTCGGTCGGCAGCACGGCCTCGGCCGCGCGCTCGACGGTCTTCTCGTTCTCGATGCGGAAGCGGATCAGATCGGCGATCGTGCCGATCTTCAGGCCGTGCTGCGCGGCGATCTTCTCGAGATCGGGCCGCCGCGCCATCGTGCCGTCGTCGTTCAGGATCTCGACGATCACCGCCGCCGGCTCGAGGCCCGCGAGCGCCGCGAGATCGCAGCCCGCTTCGGTATGCCCCGCGCGCGTCAGCGCGCCGCCCGTCTGCGCCATCAGCGGAAAGATGTGTCCCGGCTGCACGATGTCGTCCGGCTTCGCGTCCTTCGCGACGGCGACCTGGATCGTGCGCGCGCGATCGGCAGCGGAGATGCCCGTCGTCACGCCTTCCGCCGCCTCGATCGACATCGTGAAGTTCGTGCGATGCGTGTAGCGCGTGTCCTGCACCATCAAGGGCAGGTTGAGCTGGCGGCAGCGCTCCTCGGTCAAGGTCAGGCAGATCAGGCCGCGCCCGTAGCGGGCCATGAAATTGACGTGCTCGGCCGTGCAGTGGCTGGCGGCGAGCACGAAGTCGCCTTCGTTCTCGCGGTCCTCGTCGTCCATGATGATGACCATCTTGCCGGCACGGATGTCGCCAATGATTTCCTCGATAGAATTGAGTTTCATCGCAGTTCCAGACGGGTGCAGTGGCTGGGTCACCGCGCGGCCGCGAGGCGCGCGCGGAAGTCGATCGTTCTTCAGGCAGGGCCGAGCATGCCGGCCTTGCGCAAGCTCTCCATCGTCACGCCGCCGCTCGCCGCGGCGTCCGGGGCGAACAGGCGCTCGAGATAGCGCGCGACGAGGTCGATCTCGAGATTGGCCTTGCTGCCTGCGCGCAGCGCGCCGAGCGTCGTCCGTTCCAGGGTGTGCGGAATGATCAGCAGCTCGAAGCTCGCGCCGTCGACGCCGTTGACGGTCAGGCTCACGCCGTCGACGCAGATCGAGCCCTTGGCGGCGATGTAGCGCGCGAGCGGCGCCGGCGCGCGCAGCGTGAACTGCACGCAGTTGTCGCGCTCGACGCGGCCGATGACTTCGCCGAGACCGTCGACGTGACCCGTGACGAGGTGGCCGCCCAGCCGATCCGACAGCCGCAGCGCCTTCTCGAGGTTCAGCGCATCGCCGACGCGCTTGCTGCCCAGCGTCGTGCGCTCCAGCGTTTCCGGCGACACGTCGACCTCGAAACGGCCGGGCGCGAGCGCGACCGCGGTCAGGCAGGGCCCGGAGCAGGCGATGCTGTCGCCGAGCGCAACGTCGCTCAGATCGAGATCGGCGGCGGCGACCGCCATGCGCAAGGCGCCGCCGCGCGGGCTCAGCGCTTCGATGCGGCCGAGCGTCTGAATGATGCCGGTGAACATCGCCGCAATATCGAGGAACGGCCCTGAAGCGTCAAGCCGACTGCCCCGGGTCGGTGCAGCGCTGTATCAGGCTGGCACAGGCCGCGCGATCATCCGCAGATCGGCGCCGATCCGACGCACCTCGACGAACTCGAAGCCGGGGCTGGCGCCGAGCTCCGTGAGATCCGGCCAGTCGAAGGCGCCGCGCGCACCGGCCCCGAGCAGCCGCGGCGCGACGTAGCACACGAGCTCGTCGACGAATCCGGCGCTGACGAGCGCGCCGGCGAGGCGCGGCCCGCATTCGACGAGCACCTCGTTGCATTCGCGCGCGGCGAGGCGGGCCAAGACGGCCGCGAGCTCGACGCCGCCGCCGGTCGCGGCGGGGACTGGCTCGAAGCTCGCCCCGGCGGCGGCGAGCGCAGCGCGACGCGCGGGCTCCGCGCTCGCGGTGAAGACGATGACGGGCGCGGGATCGGCGAACAGCCGCGCGGTCGGCGGGACCGCGAGCGCGGCGTCTAGCACCACGCGGGCCGGCGGGCAGCCGCCGAGATCGTAGCGTGCATCGCGCACCGTCAGCGCCGGATCGTCGGCCAGCACGGTGCCGACGCCCGTCATCACGGCGCAGCTCCGCGCGCGCAGCCGCTGCACGTCGGCGCGCGCGGCCGGCCCGGTGATCCACTGGCTCTCGCCGTTGGCGAGTGCGGTCCGGCCGTCGAGACTGATCCCCGTCTTCAGCGTCACCCACGGCCGGCCGCGCTCGTAGCGGCTGAGGAAGCCGCGATTGAGCTCCCGCGCAGCGGCCGCGAGCGTGCCGCGCGCGACCTCGATGCCGGCCGCACGCAGGCGTGCCGCGCCCTGCCCGGCGACGCGCGGATGCGGATCGTCGCCAGCATAGACGACGCGCGCGACGCGCGCGGCAATCAGCGCGTCGACGCAGGGCGGCGTGCGGCCGTGGTGATTGCAAGGCTCGAGCGTGACGTAGACCGTCGCGCCGTGCGCCCGCGCGCCCGCCGCGCCCAGCGCGACGATCTCCGCGTGCGGGCCGC
This sequence comes from Gammaproteobacteria bacterium, assembly GCA_050248455.1. Classification (GTDB taxonomy): domain Bacteria; phylum Pseudomonadota; class Gammaproteobacteria. Next base: position 3,522 of record JBFWSI010000425.1, read on the forward strand.
CCGCGTGATGATGGAAACCGCGCCCGACGACCTCGCCGTCGCGGACGATCACGCAGCCGACGCGTGGGTTCGGGCGGGTGGAGTTCAGCCCCCGGCGGGCGAGCGCGAAGGCTGCGGCGAGGAAACGATGATCCGCGCGCGCGTCGACGGTCATGCGGAAAAGCGGGCGCTGGCCGGCCCGGCCTCAGGCCGGGCGCCGTCCCTTCGGGGTTTCCGCCGGGATCAGATCGAGCTGCTGCTCGCGCAGATCCGGCGGCAGCTCGTTCTCCAGGCGCTCGATTTCCTCGAGGAAGGCGCGCACGTCCTCGAAGCTGCGATAGACCGAGGCGAAACGCACGTAGGCGACCTGGTCCAGCGCGCGCAGCTCGTCCATGACGAGATCGCCGATGCGGCGCGAGTCGATTTCGCGCTCGCCGCTCTCGCGCACGCGACGCTTGATGCGGTTGACCGCGGAGTCGACCTTCTCCATCTCGACCGGACGCTTCTCCAGCGCCTTGACGATGCCGCCGCGCAGCTTGTCGTCGCTGAAGGTCTCGCGCCGGCCGTCGCTCTTGATCACGCGCGGCAGGCGCAGCTCGGCGGGTTCGTAGGTGGTGAAACGCGCCTTGCACTCCATGCATTCACGGCGCCGCCTGATCTGGTCACCTTCGCCGAGCAGCCGCGAGTCGATGACGCGCGTGTCGTGGTGGGCGCAGAAGGGGCAGTGCATGGCGGCGCCGCGGGG
>JBFWSI010000426.1:0-4233 GCA_050248455.1 Gammaproteobacteria bacterium
CGATATGCAGAGGGCTGTGGCCTCCGTGCAACACCAATATCGGACGCCGGCGGGCGGGACTTGAGGTCCGCGGCGTACTTTTCGGGCGGCGACCACCGACCGCTCCAGCGCGCCGATGCACCGGCATGGCGCGCCGCGCGAGCTTCGTGGCAACGGCAGCCGGACGTAGACGGCCGGGTCTCGGATCACCGTCCCGAACGGACGGCGACCGCCGCACGCGGCCCGGGGTGAGCGCCGGGATCGGCGGTCCCGGAGGCGCTGCAGAGTCGCGATGCTGCCTCGACGGGCCGCGATGTGAGCGAGGGGGCCGGGAAGCAGATTCCGGGCGGCAGGCGCTGCATCCCCGGGCGAGTCGGCACGCCGGGCGTCCTGCCTCGGCCCACGCCACTCTCCGCCACGGCGCTCCGGCCATGCGTCGCGGGTGGCTTCTCACCTTCACGCACGGGAGTTTTTCAATTCAGATGACTTTGCGAACTCGGCTAGCATGCACAGTCAAAGCCGACATCGTGCCTGCCGCCGAGGGATGATTCATCGTGATGCCCCGTTCCCCATTCGCGCCGATGTGCGCGACGCTCACCGCACTGCTGCTCGCCGCGACCGCACCGCTGGCGGCAGAGGCGCCGCTAGACGTCCCGCTGGCCTTCGTCGGCGAGACCGAGGGTTCGGCGCACCAGGGGGCCGAACAGGGCCTCTCCGAGGCACAGATGCAGGGTGAGTTCCTGGGCCAGCGCTACCGGCTCGATGCGCAGCCCGGAGAGGCGGTTGCGATCGTCGCCGCGCTGCCGGCGGCCGAGCTCGAGACGCTGGCGGCCGCGCACCCGGGCGTGCCCGTCTTCAACGTCGCCGCGGACGATGACGGCCTGCGCGATCACTGTCGCGCGAATCTTTTCCACGTGCTGCCGAGCGCGCGCATGGCGGCGGACGCGCTCGCGCAGTGGCAGAAGGCTCACCCCGATGCGCAGGGCGTCGTCGCCCGCGCCTGGCACCCGGCCTTCGAGAAATACGCCGCGTCGCAGCTCAACAAGCGCTACACCGAGCAGTTCAAGGTGCCGATGGACGATTCGGCCTGGGCGGCCTGGGCCGCGGTGAAGCTCGTGTCGGATACGGTCGCGCGCGAGCAGGCGGCCTCGGCCGAAGTCCTGCTCGATGCCCTACGCAATCGCCTGGCCTTCGACGGCCAGAAGGGCGTCGACATGAGCTTCCGCAGCGACGGCCAGCTGCGCCAGCCGCTGCTGCTGATTGCCGGGGACGAGATCGTCGGCGAGGCGCCCGTGCGCGGCGTCGTCGACATCGAGGATCTCGACAGCCTGGGGCCGGCCCGCTGCCCCGCGCCGTGAGCGCCGCGCCCCCTCTTCCGTTCCAGTCATCGAGGAAAGCCTGCATGCCCAGATTCATCCCCGGCCGCCTGCGTCCGCTCGTTGCCGCCGTCGCGCTGCTCGCGAGCTCGCTCGCCGCCGCCGAAACCCATGTCTTCGTCACCAACGAGATGGGTGACGACGTGTCCGTCATCGACATCGCGAGCGACAAGGTGGTCGCGACGATCCCCGTCGGCAAGCGGCCGCGCGGGATCGGCATCGCGCCCGACGGCAGCGAGATCTACGTCGCCGTCAGCGGCGAGAACGCGATTGCGGTAATCGATCCGAAGAGCCTGAAGGTGCTGCGCAAGTTCGACAGCGGCCCCGATCCGGAAACCTTCGCCGTGCACCCGAACGGCAATCTGTACATCTCGAACGAGGAGCATGCGAAGGCGTCGGTCTACAATCCGAAGACCGGCGAGCTCATCACCGAGATCAAGGTCGGCCTCGAGCCCGAGGGTGTCGCGATCTCACCGGACGGCAGCCACGGCATCGTCACCAGCGAGTCGACGAACATGCTCCACCTGTTCACGATTCCGGAGCACAAGATCGTTTCCAACATCCTCGTCGGTGCGCGGCCGCGCGCGGCGGCCTTCAGCGCCGACGGCAAGCTCGCCTATGCGACCTCCGAAATCAGCGGGGAAGTGAAGAAGGTCGACGTCGCCTCGGGCAAGATCGTCGGCAAGATGCCGCTCGCCGATGACAAGGCGAAGCCGAAGGACATCCTGCCGAGCCGCGACGGCAGCCGCCTGTTCGTCGCCGGCGGCCGTGCCAATCGCGTGTTCGTGCTCGACGAGAAGACGCTGGAGATCCTGCACGAGGTGCCCGTCGGCAATCGCGTCTGGGGACTCGCCCTCAGCGCCGACGGCAAGCGCCTCTACACCACCGACGGCGCGAGCAACCAGGTCTCGATCATCGACACCGACGCCGACAAGGTCGTCGCGACCGTGCCGGTCGGCAAGATGCCGTGGGGGATAGCCCTGCAGTGAGCCCGCAACCCGGGTGCAGCGTGGCTGAACCCGGGATCGTCGCCGCGCCGTGAGGCTCAGAGCCGGATGCGGATCCCCACCCAGCCCGCGCGCGGCGCGCCGGCGCCGAGGAAACGCGGCGAATCGTCGCCGAGATTCGGCAGCACCTCGGTCGGGTCCTCGCCGATCAGCCCGAAGTTCTCGTAGTCCTCGTTGAAGAGATTGGTCACGCGGGCGAACAGCTCGACCTGCCTGCTGAACGCATAGCTGCCGCGCAGATTGACCGTCGCGTAGCCGTCGAGCGTCTCCAGCTGGTTCGATTCGTCGCCGCGCAGCACCTGGTCCGAGTTGTATAGCAGCTCTCCGCCGAGCGCGAGACCGAACGGCAAACGATAGTCCGCGCCGCGCTTGAACTGATGGCGCGGAATGCCGGGAATGCGATCGCCTTCCCGAACCTGGATTTCACCGTTGGCGTCGGCAAAGGCGTGGTTCGGGCTCAGCGCCGAGAAGGCGCTCTCGAAGCTCGCCTCGACGTAGCTGTAGGCGGTGAACCAGTCGATGCCGCGCAGCGAGCCCGCGAGCGCCGCCTCGACGCCCTCGCGCTTGGTCTCATCGACGTTCGCGAACAGGCCCGTCGCACGGCCCGTCGACTGGAAGATGATGTCGTCGTGGTTGACGGTGCGGAAGTAGCCGATGCGGTGCTCGAGCTCGTGCCACACGCCGCGCACGCCGAATTCGACGCTCTTCGCGACGACCTGATCCAGCGGCGGATCGGCGAGGAAGGCGTTCGGCAGGCGGCACTCGAACTCGATGTCGTCCGGATCCTCGCCGTTCTCGATGGCGATGCGTCGCGCGAGCTCGAACACGCCGTCGTTGCAGGCGAGCTCGACCGCCGTGGGTGCGCGCGCGGATTCGCTGTAGCTCGCGAACAGGTTGGCCGCTTCGTTGACGCCGAAGGTGCCGCCGACGGTGGGATTGAAGCGGCTGAAGTCGTGATCCCCGTTCAACTCGCGACGCTCGCCCGACTTGTCGCGCAGCCGGATCTCGGTGTCGTTGTAGCGCCCGCCGAAGGTGAACGTGAAGCGCTCGGTGACGGCGAGGTTGTCGAGGAAGTACAGGCTCCAGGTCGCGCTGCGCGTGCGGATGCTGGTCGCGCCGTCGGCGACGAAGGTGCCGAGCCCGAGGCCCTCGGTGCTGCGCGTGACGGGATCGATGTCCGACAGCTCGACGCGGCCGTCGAAGTCCGCATTGCCGCGCGTCCAGTTGAAGCCGACGACGAAGTAGTTGTCGCGCGCGAAGAGCCGGTTGTCGAAGCTCAGCTGGAGATCGGTCCCATAGGTCTCCTGCTCGCGCGTGCTGCGGTTGTTGATCGCCGCGTCCGACAAGGCGAGCGTGCCCGTCAGCTCGTCGGTGAGATCGTCGAGGTCGAAGGCCGCCGGATCGCCGGCGAGCGCGTTCAAAGCGGCTTCGAGCGCATCCGGATCGGCGACACCGAGATCGTTGTTCTCGCAGACGTCGTCGTCATCGAGGCCGAGGGCTTCGAGTGCGTCCTCGTCGACTTCGTCGAGCAGGAAATCGCCGTTGCCGAGCGCGCATTCCTGGAACTCGGAGGCGTCGCCGTTGAAGGAATCGGTGGTGTTGTGGCGGTAGAACGCGTTGCCGGCGAACTCGATGCGGTCGGTGACGGCATGCGTCAGATCGAAGGACACCATGTGCATGTCGTTCTCGGTGATGTCCGGCGCCGTGAAGATCTGCTCGCGGTCGATCGCGAGCAGGCCGCGCGGGGCGGCACCGTTGCCGCGCAGATCGGTGTCGGCATACTGCAGGTTCAGGTTCGCCGCGCTCTGCTCGCCGCGCCAGCTCGCGCTGCCGTAGACGTTCAGTGCGTCCGAATCCGACTCGTCGCGCCA
>JBFWSI010000427.1:0-4222 GCA_050248455.1 Gammaproteobacteria bacterium
TCCCACAGCCAATAACCGACCTGATCATGGAAGGTAATGGCTTCCTCCGGCGTGGTGATGTGGCAGTGATAGCGCAACCCATAAAGGAGTTGGGGGCCGTTCGTCTGCGGGTCGATCGGCTCCATCCGCATATGCTCCCGGAATACCCGCCGCTCCGGGCCGTCTGCCTTGGGGTTGATGTCCACGCCCTGGTCGGATTCCCACACACCGGCCAGGCGCCGCAGCGGGCCCAGATTGGCCAGCGTATCCGGCGAGGCTTCGGGTTCGGTAAAGATGTCGTCCGGAATGTTCGGCATGGGTTCCTCGCGCTCGCTTGCTGGATTGCACGATTTGTCTGTCCCCTCGGTGGCTATCTCCGAAAAGAGGGTGGCCTGATGTCGGGCGCCAGCCTGCGCAATCTCGACATCGGCGACAGCGCCGAGTTCGGGAAACTCGGCAAGAGTATGCTGAGCCGGTTCGACGAGATCCAGAACGGATCGCGCAGCGTAATTAGGAGCAATCCTCACGCACGCGCGATTCGCAGCGGCGCTACACCACTGCGTATCGGAAGACGATTCGGAAACGTTCGGAAAGGAGAAGCGGAGCGGATCCAGGTCGTTGTCTTATTGGCTCCCCGGGACGGACTCGAACCGCCGACCCAGTGATTAACAGTCACTTGCTCTACCGACTGAGCTACCGGGGAGTGCTGGAAGGCGCTGTATGGTACTGACGGGCGCCGGACCGGTCAATTGAAAAGCTCGGCCAGCCGCGGCAGCCGGCGCCGCTTGAACTATCGTGCGCGGCCACCACATTCTTTAGGCCATGACGGACACCCCCCGCTTGCGGCTCGCCGCCGCGTTCAAACCTTCCGGTGGCCAGCCCCAGGCCATCGACGCGCTCGTGCGCGGGATCGAGGACGGGCTCGCGCATCAGACGCTGCTCGGCGTCACGGGCTCGGGCAAGACCTACACGATCGCGAACGTCATCGAGCGCGTGCAGCGGCCGGCGATCGTGTTGGCGCCGAACAAGACGCTCGCGGCCCAGCTCTACGGCGAGATGCGGGAGTTCTTTCCCGACAACGCCGTCGAATACTTCGTGTCCTACTACGACTACTACCAGCCGGAGGCCTACGTTCCGTCGTCGGACACGTATATCGAGAAGGACGCTTCGATCAACGATCACATCGAGCAGATGCGCCTGTCGGCGACCAAGGCGCTGCTCGAGCGGCCCGACGCCATCATCGTCGCCACCGTATCCTCGATCTACGGTCTCGGCGATCCAGGTGAATACCACTCGATGGTGCTGCACCTGAAGCGCGGCGACCGCATGGACCAGCGGCAGATCCTGCGCCGGCTGACGGAGCTCCAGTACACGCGCAACGACGTCGAGCTCGCGCGCGGCACCTACCGCGCACGCGGCGAGGTGATCGACATCTTCCCGGCCGAATCGGAACGCGACGCGGTGCGCGTGCAGCTCTTCGACGACGAGATCGAGGCGCTGGCCTGGTTCGATCCGCTGACGGGCGAGGTGCTGCGGCAGACGCCGCGGCTGACGATCTATCCGAAGTCCCACTACGTGACGAAACGCGAGACGGTGCTCGAGGCGGTCGAGGCGATCAAGATCGAGCTCAAGGAGCGCCTGACCGAGCTGCGCAATGCGAACAAGCTCGTCGAGGCGCAGCGCCTCGAGGAGCGCACGCGCTTCGACATCGAGATGATGAACGAGATCGGCTACTGCAACGGCATCGAGAACTACTCGCGGCACCTGTCCGGGCGCAAGCCCGGCGAGCCGCCGCCGACGTTGTTCGACTACCTGCCGCCGAACGCGCTGCTGGTCGTCGACGAGAGCCACGTGACGATCCCGCAGCTCGGCGGCATGTACCGCGGTGACCGAGCGCGCAAGGAGAATCTCGTGCAGTACGGTTTCCGGCTGCCCTGCGCGCTGGACAACCGGCCGCTGCGCTTCGACGAGTGGGAGCGGATGGCGCCGCAGACGATCTTCGTGTCGGCGACGCCGGGACCCTACGAGAACGAGCACGCGGGCCAGGTCGTCGAGCTCGTCGTGCGCCCGACCGGCCTGATCGATCCGCAGGTCGAGGTGCGGCCGGCGGCGACGCAGGTCGACGATCTGCTGTCGGAGATCAACGCGACGGTCGCGCGCGGGGAGCGCGTGCTGGTGACGACGCTGACCAAGCGCATGGCGGAGGATCTCACCGACTACCTCGGCGAGCACGGCGTTCGCGTGCGCTATCTGCATTCGGACGTCGACACCGTCGAGCGCGTCGAAATCATCCGCGACCTGCGGCTCGGCGTGTTCGATGTGCTGGTCGGCATCAACCTGCTGCGCGAGGGCCTGGATCTCCCGGAGGTGTCGCTGGTCGCGGTGCTCGACGCCGACAAGGAAGGCTTCCTGCGCTCCGATCGCTCGCTGATCCAGACCGTCGGCCGCGCCGCGCGCAACATCGCCGGGCGCGCGATCCTCTACGCGGACGAGGTCACGGGCTCGATGAAGCGCGCGATCGAGGAAATGGAGCGGCGGCGCGAGGTGCAGATCGCCTTCAATCGCGAGCACGGGATCACGCCGCGCGGGATCAAGAAGGCGGTCGCCGACGTGCTGGAGGGCGCCTACACCATCCCGGGCAGCGGTCGTCGCGCGGCGCGCAGGCCGACGGCAGCGGCCGAGGCGAAAGCCGATTACGCCGGGCTGTCGCCGGAGCAGCTGGCGACGAAGATCCGCAAGCTCGAGCAGGAGATGTATGCGCGGGCGCGCGACCTCGAATTCGAAGAAGCGGCGCGGCTGCGCGATGAAGTATCGGCGCTGCGCGCGCGCTGCCTCGAGCTCGGTGTCGCGTGACGCCGGTCGCGCCCCGAGGGGGTGACAGTCCCGCGCCGAATGGGCTACTCTACGCGCCCTTCGGGACCCCAGGCGCGTAGCTCAGCTGGTTAGAGCACCACCTTGACATGGTGGGGGTCGTTGGTTCGAGTCCAATCGCGCCTACCAAGTCCCTGAGCCGAGTCGACCGCCGCGTTCGCGGCGCCCCCAGCAACCGCGTCTGAAGGCCGTTCGTAGAGGCCTCGGAGAACACCGTGCCGACCATCACCCTGCCTGACGGCAAGCAGCGCAGTTTCCCGCAGCCCGTCACTGTGGCCGAGGTCGCCGCGTCGATCGGTGCCGGCCTCGCGCGCGCCGCGCTCGCCGGCCGCGTCGACGGCCGCCTCGTCGATACGTCCCATGTCATCGACCGCGACGCCGCGCTGAGCATCGTCACCGCGAAGGATGCCGAGGGCCTCGACGTCATCCGCCACAGCACCGCGCACCTGCTCGCGCAGGCCGTGAAGCAGCTGTTCCCGAGCGCGCAGGTCACGATCGGCCCCGTCGTCGAAGACGGCTTCTATTACGATTTTTCCTACGAGCGCCCGTTCACGCCCGAGGACCTCGCCGCGATCGAGCAGCGCATGGGCGAGCTGGCGGCGCAGGAACAGCGCGTCGAACGGCGCGTGATGCCGCGCGACGCGGCGGTCGACTACTTCAAGTCGCTGGGCGAGCACTACAAGGCGGAGATCATCGCGTCGATCCCCGGCAACGAGGAGATCTCGCTGTACGCGCAGGGCGACTTCACCGATCTCTGCCGCGGGCCGCACGTGCCCGATACCGGCAAGCTGCGCGCGTTCAAGCTGATGAAGATCGCCGGCGCGTACTGGCGCGGCGACTCGCGCAACGAGATGCTTCAGCGCATCTACGGCACCGCATGGGCGGATCAGAAGGCGCTCGCCGAGTACCTGCACCGGCTCGAGGAAGCGGAGAAGCGCGATCACCGGCGCATCGGGCGCCAGCTCGACCTGTTCCATTTCCAGGACGAAGCTCCCGGCATGTGCTTCTGGCATCCGAAGGGCTGGACGATCTGGCAGCAGATCGAGCACTACCTGCGCGGCGTGCTGAGCCGCCACGGCTATGCCGAGGTCAAATGCCCGTCGATCCTCGATGCGAGCCTGTGGCGCAAGTCCGGCCACTGGGAGAACTTCCACGAGAACATGTTCACGACCGAATCGGAGTCGCGCGAGTACGCGGTGAAGCCGATGAACTGTCCGGGGCACGTACAGATTTTCAACCAGGGCATCCGCAGCTACCGTGAGCTGCCGCTGCGCCTCGCCGAATTCGGATCCTGCCATCGCAACGAGCCGTCCGGCTCGCTGCACGGGCTGATGCGCGTGCGCGCGTTCACGCAGGACGACGCGCACATCTT
>JBFWSI010000428.1:0-4211 GCA_050248455.1 Gammaproteobacteria bacterium
TCCTGTGCAGCGCGCTGTTCGCGCTGCCGGCACGCGACCGGCGCGATCGCGCGCTGCTCGCGGTCTCGATCCTGCCGCTGGGCCTCGCCATCCTGCTGGCGACCGCGCCGTTCCAGCTCGTCGGCCTGATCGAGCTGGCGCTGCAGGACTATGCGAGCTCGCACGGCGTCGCGCGCGCCGACCCTTTCAGCCTGCACTGGATGCTGTTCCTGGAGAGCGGCGGACGCTGGGTATTGCCGCTGGTGTTCGCGGCCTTGGGCTACGCGGGCGTGCGCCGTATGAGGCACGTGTAGCCCGAGTGCAGCGTAGCGGAACCCGGGATCGTCGACGACACGTCGATGCCGGTTCACGAATCGCCAGCGTTAGCCGCGCGCTCGCCTCGTGTTGTAGCCCGGATGAGCGTAGCGGAACCCGGGATCGCCGCGTCAGTCGGAGCACCCGATCCCGCGTTACGAATACGAACGTGCAACGATGCTCAGCGCGCGATGCCCTTGCCCGTGCCGATGCCGACCGGCGTCGAATAGGGGCCCGCGCAGGTGTTCTGAGCGGCGATACCGGGCCGGGAGTGCGACAGCGGATTGATCGGCGCTGCCGCGTTCGGCGGGAAGGTCGGCGCACCGCGCGCCGCATAACCCGCGGCGCCGAAGGGATGCTTCACGAACGGCAGCGCATCGAGGTTGCCGACGTTGGTCGCCGTCGACAGCTGCGAGACGATCGCGGCCCAGGCGCCGTTCGCCGCGCCGATGAAGCTCGCGTTCGTCACGTTGACGAGATCGTTGACGTTGCTGCGCCGGACCGCGACGAGCTCGGCGAAGTTGCCGAGGTTGCCGTCGATCGTGTGCGCCAGGGTCGGCGCCACGCCGTCGATCTTGAGGAAACGGTAGTTGGACTTCAGATCCGCATTCTTCTCCGTGCTCTGGTAGCCGACGGCCCACACGTTCGAGGCCGCATGTGTGTTGAGGCAGGCCTCGACGCCACTTGCACTCTCGCTGCTGTTGATCGAACACAGCGCGCCGCCGCTGCAGGTACCGGCCGGCATGATGACCGCCCCCGCGCCGCAGTTCGTGCTCAGGAAGTGCATGCTCGTTACAGCATGAATACCCGACCCGTTGGTGCGGCGGCACAGGTTGATGATGCCGTTGCCGGCACCGGCGTAGTCCTTGCCGGTGCTGCGCGAGGTCAGGGTGTCGGCGGCGTTCGGACCCGCCCAGACGTTGCTCCCGGTGGTAATGTCGCGCACCAGCAACGAGCGCACCTCGTCGCGCGAGAGGATCGGCATGCACTTCTGCGTGTCGCCGCGCATGTGCCGCGCCGCCGGCGCGCTCGCCGAGTTGTTCGCTACGCCGGAGTCCGTCTCGAGCGTCTCGTAGCTGTCCCGGATGCCGTTAGCGCCCGCGATGCGCAAATGCGGGTTTGCGGGATCGGGCTTCGTCGCATCGGTGCCGCCCACGGGATCCGGGTTGCAGTCGCTGTTGGCGGGAAAACGCACGGCTTGCAGCGCGCGATAGAGATCGGTGGTGGCGACGAGACCGAGACCGAGCGAGGCGATCGGTTGCGAACTGACCGGGCTAACGTTGAGAAAGCCTGCGCCGCCGGGAGAAAGCGCGCTGGTAAACGCCGTAGGTTCAACATCCGAGATCGCGAAATCGGGCACGAGGTTCGCGAGCGCGGCGGCTCTGGTGCCGCAGTTCGAATATTCGGTGTAGCTCTTCGTGCCCGCTTGTTTCGCGGCAGTCACGGTACAACCCGCAATGCCGACGTTCAGGAACGGCAGCATCGATTTACCGTCGACCGCGACGACGCCGGCGCCCGAGCCGCCGTCGTTCTTGCGGAACAGCACGTTCTGGCCGCCGACTCGGCACGCGACGTTGAAGTGCTGCGTCGGCCCGCCGTGGATCAGCACGTCGACGGGCTGGCCGGCCTCGCAGACATCGCGGATCAGCACGTGGCGCAGCGCGGTCGACGACGACGATGAACCCGCGATCACCACCTGATAGGCGGCGGACACGGTGCCGGGATCGAAGGCCTGGACGGCGACGGGTGCGGCCAGCAGCGCGGCGGCGAGCATCGACGGATTCTGTTTCATGTGCGAGGTCCCCTGGGATTCGGCGGCGGGGGCGGATGGCGTGCCGGGCGGCCGCGCCATCCGCGTCCGCGGGTCATGCCTCAGCCGTGGCGGCGGCGGACGACGCCGGCGAGTGCCAGCATGCCGGAGCCGAGCATCCATGCGGCGGCAGGCACGGGAATGGGCGTCACGGACGACTCGAAGCTCAGGGTGCCGTCGGCAGCCAGCGTGAAGCTGCCCAGTTGCTTCACGATGGCCGCCATTGCATTCGATCCGACGGGATTCGAGTCGCTCAGCGGCGGCTCGGTCGGGCGCGACGGATCCTTCTGCAGGTAGTAGAACGCAAGAGTCGTATCGAGACTGTCAGCAGTCGCATCCTGACCGGCAATCGCAAATCCATGCGTGCCGAGTGAAGAAACGAACGAATGCGGATTGTTGGCGCTGGCGATCAGCACGCCGTTATCCGCGATACCGGCAATGACATTGTCGTTCAACCACTGGGCATTGGACTGCATCTGGAATCCCAGGTCACCGCCCAGGATCTCGTTCACCGTTCCATCTACAGTCAGCACGATTCCCACATTGGTCGGCACGTCGCCGGTATTGATGAAGTCGCCGACGGTCCCGACGTTGGTCACGCCGAACACCTGCCACTGCGCGATCGCCGCGCGCTCGGGCGTGAGGAAGGCGCTGACTTCGCTGTTGCTGAGGCTGAACGAAGCGCCCGCCGCCGACAGGCTCATGATGTCGTTGAAGCTCAGATCGCCGTTGGCGCCGAAGCCGGCGATGCTGCCGGACAGATCCCACACCAGCGATTCGTTGCCGGCGACGATCGCGAGCACCAGGTCGCCGCTGCCGTCGCCCGTGTGGATGTTGACCGCGGCGTCGTCGAAGGAAAGTGCGAATGCGTGGGGTGCGGTGCCCGCCAAGGCCAGCGCCATCGCGGGTGCGAGGTAGCGGTTCATGCCTGATCTCCCGTGGATGTTATTGTCATGGAAATTCCATTTACCTGTAACACATCATGGGGCAAAAAGACGAGAGGCAATGCCCCTCGTCTCGTGCCCGCGCGGCTCAGCCGGCCCGCTTGCGACGCTTCAGCGCCAGCAGACCGACGCCCGAGAGCATCAGCGGCAGCGCCGCCGGCACCGGCACGGGGGCCGGCGCAAAGCCCGACAGGTTGGCGAGATACGGCGCCTGGTCTTCTTCCCCGCCCTGGAACAGGCCCACGGCGTTGTCCATCAGCTTGAAGTTCGGCGCATTGGTCTTGATCAGGTACCAGCCCGTGACGGGGTTCAGCTCCTCGACGTTGACGTCGGTGCCGAGATCGATGGTGTCGGGGTCCGGCAGGTCCGGATCGTCGGTCGCGAGATGCGAGCCCGTCGTGCGGCCGGCGCTGTAGAGGCGCAGGTCGTTGGCGGTGGTCGCCACCCAGCCGAAGTCCGCGCCCCAGCCCGTGAAGCCGCGACGGAAGATGTCGTTGATCTCGCCTTCCTCCGAAGGGTCCATCTCGATGCGGGACGCGAAGACGAGCATGCCGTCGTTCGAGTCGCGCAGCACCATGTCGAGGAAGGTGCCGACCTCTTCGAATTCGTTCGGGTCATCTTCGTCGGGCAGCTCGAACACGGTGCTGCGTGACGCGAGCACCGTGAAGTTCGACGGCAGCGCGAAGGTGAGCCCACCGTCGCTGGACGGGCCTTCGGCGATGAAGAAGGGATCGAAGGCCGGGTTGGCGTTGCCGAAGATGCGCACACCGTCGACGAAGGCGGAAGCGGGAATCGCGGCCGTGACGAGTCCGGCGCACAGCAGTGCCTGGGCTGCTTGTCTCATGGAATAACTCCTCGGTCCGGAAGTAGTTTTAGTTGTCGGACCCAGCACCGCCGTAGCGAACGGTGAGCAGGGTTCGTTGTCAGCTTACGCGCTTGCCGGCGGCATCCACGCCCGTCGAGCGCATGGGGGGATTCTACGTAGACGGAATACGCGCACCGATAGGGAAATTTTCTCGGCGATTCGACGGCCTTCTTCATGCATTCGCGATCGCTACCGCACGCGCCGTCGGCAAAGCATGATTTTTTCCTTCTTGCGGCGGGAATACGACCTGGAACACCGATTTACTCGATTCCGCCATCGTCGCGCCCAAGCAAAAGAT
>JBFWSI010000429.1:0-4185 GCA_050248455.1 Gammaproteobacteria bacterium
AGCTCCGGCTGCGCGACCTCGGCGGGCTCATCGTCATCGACTTCATCGACATGATGTCGGCGAAGAACCAGCGTGCGGTCGAGAACAAGATGCGTGAGTGCGTGAAGATGGACCGCGCCCGCGTGCAGATCGGCCGCATCTCGCGCTTCGGCCTGCTCGAGATGTCGCGCCAGCGCCTGCGCCCCTCGCTCGCCGAGTTCAGCCACGAGATCTGCCCGCGCTGCGACGGCGTCGGCACCATCCGCAGCCTGCGCTCGACCGCGCTGACCGTGCTGCGCATGCTCGAGGAAGAGTCGATGAAGGATTCGACGGCCAAGGTCGTCGCCCAGCTGCCCGTCGACGTCGCGACCTTCCTCTTCAACGAGAAGCGCCGCGACGTGTCGCGCATCGAGGAGCGCCAGGAAGTCGACATCATCCTGGTGCCGAACGCCAACCTCGAAACGCCGCATTTCAACATCCAGCGCGTCCGCGAGCAGGATCTCGCGAAGCGCGATCTCGGCGAGAGCTACGAGCTCGTCACCGAGGTGCAGCCGCCGCCGACGCTCGACTACACGAAGCACACGCCGCCGCCGCGCCAGCAGCAGGCCGCCGTGCGCGACATCGTGCGCAACGCACCGCAGCCGGCGGAAACCTCGGCATCGGCCGCCGCCGTACCGGCGTCGGGCGGCGTCATCAAGCGTTTCATCTCGGCCCTGTTCGGCGCCACGTCGGGCGCGTCGGACACCGCTGCGGCCGCGCCGGCGACGCCCGCGAGCAGCGGCACTGCGCCTCCCCAGCAGGCACGCGCGCCGCAGCCGCCGCGGCCGCCGGCCCCGCAGGGCGGCCAGCCGCGCGGCGACGATTCCCGTCGCAGCCGCGATCGCCGCGGCGGTCGCGGTCGCGGTGGCGACGGACAGCGCGAAGGCCGTGCGCGCGACGAGGCCCGCGGCGAGGAGACGCGCGAGGGCAACAACGAGGCACGCCAGTCGCAGGAGCCGCGTCGCGGCCGCGACGGCCGTCAGCGCGGCGAGCGCCAGAACGCGCCGCGCGGTGAGCGTGGGGAGCGCGGTGACAGGGGCGAGCGCGGTGACAGGGGCGAGCGCGGTGAACGCCGCGGTGACGGCGAGCGCGGCCCGCGTCCGCAGGAGCGCGAGCGGGACGGCAGCCAGCCGCGCGCGGTCGCCGAGGCGGCACCCGCGCCGGTCGAGGCTGCGCGCGCGCCGCATCCCGCCCCGGCGGTGGAGGCTGCCGGCGACGAACGCAGCGCGGCCGATTTGCAGCGCGCCTACGACGAGCGCACGGGACGCCAGAGCGAGCTCTTCGCGGCGCGCGAAGCACCGCCGGCGGCCGAGCCCGAGCCGCCGCGCGCGCCGCCCGAGCCCCGGCCTGCGCCCGAAGTCGCACCGCCGCGCGAGATCGACACCGCGAGCGTCAGCGCCGCGCCGCCGGTGACGCCGCGTCCGCCGGAAGTCGCGAGCCCGGTGACGGCGCCCTCGCCCGCCCCGGCAGCGCAGCCGCCGGCCGCCACGACGCCCGCGCCGTCCTCTTCCACGCAGGACTCCTGAGATTCGGCGACGGGTCGCGCGCGAGCGCGATCCGCCGCGGCTTCGTCAGGCGGCCGCGTCGCGCAGGCTGATTTCGCGCGTCGCGTGGAAGTGCAGGTCGGGCCAGCGCTCCATCACGAGCTGCAGGTTCACGCGCGTCGGCGCGAGATAGGCGAGCTGGCCGCCGCCGTCGATGGCGACGTGGTCGGCGAGCTGGCGCGTGAAGCGCTCGAGCTCGCCCGGCTTGTCGCTCGAGATCCAGCGCGCGAGGGTGGTGTTGACCGCTTCGAACACGCAGTCGACGCCGTACTCGTTGCGCAGCCGGAACGCGACGACGTCGAACTGCAGCGCGCCGATCGCGCCGAGCACGAGATCGTTCCGCTGCGTCAGGCGGAAGACCTGCGCCGCGCCCTCCTCGCACAGCTGCGTCAGCCCCTTCAGCAGCGCCTTGTTCTTCATCGGATCGGCCGCGCGCACGCGCCGGAAGAGCTCCGGCGCGAAACTCGGGATGCCCTTGAACGTCAGCGCCTCGCCGCTCGTGAAGGTGTCGCCGATCTGAATCGTGCCGTGGTTGTGCAGGCCGATGATGTCGCCCGCCCAGGCGTCCTCGACCGCCTCGCGGCCGCCTGCCATGAAGGTCAGCGCGTTCGACACCGTCACGTCGCGCCCGAGTCTCACATGCCTGAGCCGGATCCCGGGCTGGAAGCGGCCCGAGCAGATGCGCAGGAAGGCGATGCGATCGCGATGCTGCGGATCCATGTTTGCCTGGATCTTGAACACGAAGCCCGAGAACGCGGCTTCGCCGGCATCGACGACGCGTTCGTTCGCCGCGCGCGGACCGGGCGGCGGCGCAATCTTCACGAAGAAGTCGAGCATCTCGCGGATGCCGAAGTTGCGCAGCGCCGTGCCGAAGAACACCGGCGTGACCTGGCCGGCGAGATACTCCGCGACGTCGAAGGGCGCGCCCGCGCCTTCGATGAGCTCGACTTCCTCGCGCAGCGCCGGCAGCGTGTCCTCGATCCACGGTCGCGTCGCTGCGTCGTCGAGATCGTAGGCTTCGGGATCGACGAGATCGACGTTGGCATCGACTTCGCGCGCGAAGCGCAGCACCTGCCTGCGATCGAAGTGGTAGAGCCCCGCGAAGAGATTGCCCGAGCCCAGCGGCCAGGTGATCGGCGCGCAGCGGATCGCCAGCACGCGCTCGATTTCATCGAGCAGCTCCAGCGGCGGCCGCGCGTGGCGATCGAGCTTGTTGATGAGGGTGATCACCGGCGTGTTCCGCATGCGGCAGATCTCGAGCAGCTTGATGGTGCGTTCCTCGACGCCCTTCGCGGCGTCGATCACCATCAGCGCCGAGTCGACGGCCGTCAGCACGCGGTAGGTGTCCTCGGAGAAATCCTCGTGGCCCGGCGTGTCGAGCAGGTTGACGATGCAGTCGCCGTATTCGAACTGCATCACCGACGAGGTCACGCTGATCCCGCGCTGTTTCTCGATCTCCATCCAGTCCGAGGCCGCATGGCGCGTGCTCTTGCGCGCCTTGACGGTGCCGGCGACGTTGATCGCGCCGCCGAGGAACAGCAGTTTCTCGGTGACCGTGGTCTTGCCCGCGTCGGGGTGGGAGATGATGGCGAAGGTGCGCCGCTTCGCGATCTCGCGCGGCAATGCTGTGCTCATGAGGCGGTCCGGGAGGAAATCGTTCAGCTTTCGAGAATCACCACCGCCGCGGCGTATTCCGCCTCGTCGGTCAGGCTGACGTGGCTGACGCTCGCGGCCAGCCGGTGCGCGTGCTCGGCCGCCGCGCCGTGGAGGTGCAGCGAGGGCTTGCCCGCGGCATCGTGCGTGACCTCGATCTGGCGCGGGCTGACGCCCTGCCGGAAGCCGGTGCCGAGCGCCTTCGACGCCGCCTCTTTCGCCGCGAAGCGCATCGCGAGGAAGCTCACGGGCTTGTGGCTCGCATCGAAGCGCGGCAGCTCACCCTCGGCGAGGATGCGGCGCGCGAACTTGCGACCGAAGCGCGCGTAGACTTCGCGCACGCGCTCGGTCTTGACGAGGTCGATGCCCAGCCCTCTGATCACGGGCGGTGTTCCATCATCAGCTGCTTCATCTCGCGCACCGCGCGTTCGAAACCGACGAACAGCGCGTGCGCGACGATGGCGTGACCGATGTTCAGCTCGAGCAGCTGCGGGATGCGCGCGATCGCCTGTACGTTCGAGTAGTGCAGGCCGTGGCCGGCATTCACCTGCAGGCCCAGCGACTCGCCTAGCGCGGCGGCTGCGACGAGCCGCGCGAGCTCGGTGTCGCGCAGCGCCGCGTCGCCGGCCTCGGCGTAGGCGCCCGTGTGCAGTTCGATCGCCGGCACGCCCAGCGCCGCGGCCGCCTCGACCTGGCGCGGATCGGGATCGACGAACAGCGACACCGCGATGCGGGCCTCGGCGAGCCG
This sequence comes from Gammaproteobacteria bacterium, assembly GCA_050248455.1. GTDB lineage: Bacteria > Pseudomonadota > Gammaproteobacteria. The sequence goes on from JBFWSI010000429.1 coordinate 3,964, forward strand.
CGCACAGACGTCCGCGAGCCGCGCACGCTGGCTCGCGACGTCGAGGCCGCCCTCGGTCGTCAGCTCCTGCCGGCGCTCGGGCACGAGGCAGCAGTTCGACGGCCGGTGCGTCACGGCGAGATCGAGCATCGCGTCGGTCGCCGCCATCTCGAGGTTCAGGCGGCCGCGCACGGTCTGCAGCAGCACGGTGAGATCGCGCTCCTGGATGTGACGCCGGTCCTC
>JBFWSI010000430.1:0-4174 GCA_050248455.1 Gammaproteobacteria bacterium
GATCTGGACCAGACCGCCGACGCTCACGGCGAGGATGACCAGGATGATCATCAGGCCGATGTTCTGTTCGATTTTCTCGTGAAGAGTCGCCATGTCAGTTCACCTCAGTGCGCGGCGGCCGGAACGGGGACCGACGCGATCACCGGTTTGCTGCCGGCCACCGTGCGGTAGACGTTGTAGCACATGATCAACGTGCCCCCGAGGAACATCACGCCACCGAGCAGGCGGATGACGTAGAAGGGATGCATCGCCTTCACGGTCTCGATGAAGGCATAGGTCAGCGTGCCGTCGTCGTTCACCGCACGCCACATCAGGCCCTGCATGATGCCGGCGACCCACATCGAGGTGATGTAGAGCACGATGCCCAGCGTCGATACCCAGAAGTGCGTCTCGACGAGCTTCAGGCTGTACAGCTCGCGGCCATAGAGACGCGGGATGAGGTAGTACAGGCAGCCCATCGTCACGAACGCGACCCAGCCTAGCGCGCCGGAGTGCACGTGGCCGATGGTCCAGTCCGTGTAGTGCGAGAGGGCGTTGACCGTCTTGATCGACATCATCGGCCCTTCGAAGGTCGACATGCCGTAGAAGGACACCGACACCACGAGGAAGCGCAGCACGGGGTCCGTGCGCAGCTTATGCCAGGCACCCGACAGGGTCATGATGCCGTTGATCATGCCGCCCCACGACGGCGCGAGCAGGATCACGGACATCACCATGCCGAGCGACTGCGCCCAGTTCGGCAGCGCCGTGTAGTGCAGGTGGTGCGGGCCGGCCCAGATGTAGGTGAAGATCAGCGCCCAGAAATGCACGATCGACAGGCGATACGAATACACCGGGCGACCGGCCTGCTTCGGAATGAAGTAATACATCATCCCGAGGAAGCCCGCGGTGAGGAAGAAGCCGACGGCATTGTGGCCGTACCACCACTGCACCATCGCGTCCTGCACGCCCGCATAGGCCGAATAGCTCTTGGTCAGCGTGGCCGGAATCGCCGCGCTGTTGACCAGGTGGAGCACCGCGATGGTGAGGATGAAGGCGCCGAAGAACCAGTTCGCGACGTAGATGTGCTTGACGCGACGCTTGACGATCGTGCCGAAGAACACCACCGCATAGGACACCCACACCAGCGTGATCAGGATGTCGATCGGCCACTCGAGCTCGGCATATTCCTTCGAAGTCGTGATCCCGAGCGGCAGCGTGACCGCGGCCAGCACGATGACGAGCTGCCAGCCCCAGAAGGTGAAGCTCGCCAGCGCGTCGCTGAACAGCCGCGTGTGGCAGGTGCGTTGCACCACGTAGTAGGAGGTCGCGAACAGCGCGCTCCCTCCGAAGGCGAAGATCACCGCATTGGTGTGCAGCGGGCGCAGCCGGCCGAAGCTCAGCCATGGGGTGTCGAAGTTCAGCGCCGGCCAGCACAGCTGGGCGGCGAAGACGACGCCCACCAGCATGCCCACGACGCCCCACACGAGGGTCATCAGCGCAAATTGACGGACGACCTTGTAATTGTACGTTTCCGAGTTCGCCATTCGGGTTACTCCCTACTGAAAGCGCCTAAAATCACCGCGATTCCATCGGGGAATCGCGACGCAGCATTCACCGGCTATTCTGTTGACTCACGTCTTTTCGTTCTTGATTCAAGTCAATTCTGGAACGCGATGCGACGGCAAGATGCAGCCCCCTGTCGGAACCGCTGCAAAAGATGGCACACGCCCCCGCCTCGAGCCTACCGCCGATGACGCATGAGGACGCGAGCGCGCCGCCCGCGCCGTGCTTCCATTGCGGGGAAACGGTGCCGCGCGGCGCTTCCTTCGTCGCGGTGATCGACGGCGCGCCGCGCGCGATGTGCTGCGCGGGCTGCCAGGCCGCCGCGGAGACCATCGCCGGCAACGGCCTCACCGCGTTCTACGCGCAGCGCACGCTCGCAAGCGCGAAGCCCGCGCAGGAGCTGCCGGATTTTGCGGCCTACGACGATGCCGCCCTGCTGGACGCCTGTCCCGTGCTCGCCGACGGCACGCGGGAAGCGCACCTCGTGCTCGAGGGCTTGCGCTGTGCCGCCTGCGCGTGGCTGGTCGAGACCAGCGCGAAGCGCCTCGTCGGCGTCGCGGACGCCAGCGTCAATCTGGCGAACGGGCAGGCGCGGCTGCGCTTCGACCCGGCGCGCACGCGGCTCGGCGATCTGCTGGCCGCGATCTGGCGGCTCGGCTACCGCGCCTGGCCCTACGACGCCAGCCGGCGTCAGGCCGTGCTCGCACGCGAGCGCCGTGACGCCTTGCGCCGCCTCGGCGTCGCCGGCCTGTTCGGCATGCAGGTGATGATGGTCGCGACCGCGTTGTGGTTCGATCCGACCGCGAGCGGCATCGGGCGCTACCTCGATGCCCTGAACTGGCTCAATCTGGCGATGACGCTGCCGATCGTCGGCTATGCGGCCGTGCCGTTCTACCGGGGCGCGTGGCGCGCCCTGCGCGCCGGGCACCTGGGCATGGACGTGCCGGTGTCGCTCGGCATCGTGCTCGCGTTCGCCGGCAGCGCGTGGCACACCTTGCAGGGTGGGCCCACGTATTTCGACTCGGTCGCGATGTTCGTGACGCTGCTGCTGGCGGCGCGCTTCCTCGAAGGGGTCATGCGGCAGCGGGCCTCGAGCCTGCTCGATCACGCGACCCGCATCATGCCCGCCTCCGTCGAGCGCATCGAAGTCGTCGACGGTGTCCGCCGCCTCGCCCGCGTCGCCGCGCGCGACCTGCGGCCGGGCGACCGCCTGCTCGTCAAACCCGGCAGCACCTTCGTCGTCGACGGCATCGTGCGAGCCGGCGCGTCGAGCTGCGACGAGAGCGTGCTGACCGGCGAGAGCCTGCCGGTGCCGCGCGGCGTCGGCGACGGCGTGCTCGGCGGCAGCGTCAACGTCGAGTCGCCGCTCGAGATCGAAGTCACCGCGGTCGGCCGCGGCGTCTTCATGGCGCGCGTCGCGGAGCTCGTCGGCCGCGCGGCCGCCGGCAAGCCGCGGCTCGCGGAGCTCGCCGGCCGCGTCAGCGGCTGGTTCGTCGGCGCCGTGCTCGCGACTGCGCTCGGCGGGGCGCTGTGGCATGGCCTCGTGCTCGGGCAGGCGTGGCTGCCGATCGTCGTCGCCGTGCTCGTGATCTCCTGTCCCTGCGCGCTCGCGCTCGCGACGCCGGCGGCGCTGACCGCGGCGAGCGGCGCACTGCTCGAGCGCGGCGTCGCCGCGCTGCGCACGGGCGCCCTCGAAGACCTCGTGGCCGTCACGCACGTCGTGTTCGACAAGACCGGCACCCTGACCGCGGGGCGTCTGCGGCTCGACCGCGTCGTGGTCCACCACGGCGAGGAGGCGCAGTGGCGGCGGATCGCCGCGGCGCTCGAAGCGCACTCCGAGCATCCGCTCGCCGTCGCCCTCGTCGACGCCGCGGGCCCGGGGCCACGGCCGCTGGCGCAGGCGCTGCTCAACACGCCCGGCGCGGGCATCGAGGGCACTGTGGACGGCGTGCGCTATGCGCTGGGCTCGCGCGCCTTCGTCGCGACGCGCGTCGCCGCCTGTCCCGTCGCCGCCGCGGACGAGGATCTCGTGCAGGAAGCGCTGCTCGCCGCCGACGGCCGCGTGCTCGCGGAGTTCCGCCTGCGCGACACCCTGCGCGCCGATGCGGCGGACACCGTGGCCGCGCTGCGCGCCGCGGGACTCGAGCTGTCGATCTTCAGCGGCGATCGGCCCGAGGCCGTCGTGCGCATCGGCGCGCAGCTCGGCATTCCGGATGCGCGCGGCGGCATGGCCCCGGCCGACAAGCTTGCCGCGCTCGACGCGCTGCAGGCCGGCGGCGCGGTCGTCGCCGTCGTCGGCGACGGCGTCAACGACGCGCCGATGCTCGCGCGCGCCGCGCTGTCCTTCGCGGTCGCCAACGCGGCCGAGCACGCCAAGCTCAACGCCGATCTGGTGGCATTGCGCGACGAGATCTCCGGTGTGGCGGCGGCCTTCGCGCTGGCGCGGCGCACGCGGCGGATCATGCGACAGAACCTGTGGTGGGCGCTCGGCTACAATGCCTTCGCGCTGCCGCTCGCGCTCGCGGGTTTCGTCGCGCCGGGGGTGGCGGCCTCGTGCATGTCGGCGAGCTCGCTGGTGGTCACGCTCAAAGCCGCGCGCCTGCGGCGTGCGACCTGAATCCATTCCGAA
>JBFWSI010000431.1:0-4148 GCA_050248455.1 Gammaproteobacteria bacterium
GATGTGCGCCGAGACCTGCGGGCCGAGGCCGAGCGTGAAGCGGCCGCGCGAGAGCTTCTGCAAGGTCCAGGCGCTCATCGCCGTCACGGTCGGGCTGCGCGGGAAGGAAATCGCGACGGCGGTGCCGAGCCGGAGCCGGCGCGTCGCCTGCGCCGCGAGCGCCATGACGATGTAGGGATCGTCCTTGGTCTCCTCGGTCATCAGGCCGTCGTAGCCCAGCGATTCGACGAGCGCCGCCTGCGCGCCGACCGTGGCGATGTCGAGCGGGGTTTCCGGGGCACGCAGGCCGGGGTCGACCTTGCCCAGCGGTAACAGGGTCTCGATGTGCATCCGGGCCTCCGAACGACGAAGCGTTGCTGCCGGCATTACAGCCCGTCTGCGCGAGCCGCACCATCGCGGGCTGCGTTGCATTGCAATATCCGACCGTTCTATTCCCGGTCGTCCACCGGCCAAGTACATTGCGGTCATCGGGGGCGGCCGCCCCCCACGACGAAGCGCGCGGGCCCGTGCCCGCGGCCAGCAACGAGGAGCCAACGATGGAAGTCGGTCTGCAGTTCATTTTCCAGAACACCCACCCCGGCATGAGCGATGCCGAGATGATGCGCAAGGAGACGGAAGTCGCGCTGCTCGCCGAGGAAGTCGGCATGGACTTCGTGCTGCTGCCCGAGCACCACTTCGATCCGAACTACTCGATGATGCCGGACAACATGCAGTGGCTGTCCTATCTCGCCGGCAAGACGAACCGCATCAAGCTCGGCACCGGCGCGATCATCCTGCCCTGGCACGAGAATCCGACGCGCATCGCCGAGAAGATCATCATGCTGCAGATCCTGCTCGGCGATCGCTTCCTGCTCGGCTTCGGCCGCGGGCTCGCGCGCGAGGAATACCGCGCCTTCGGCGTCGACATGGGCAGCTCGCGCGAGCGCTTCGATCAGGCCGCCGAGATCGTCCTCGACATCCTCGACACCGGCATCGCGGAATACGACACGCCGTACTTCAAGCAGTCGCGCACCGAGGTCACGCCGAAGCCGATCCACGGCTATCGCGATCGCGGTTTCCTGTCCGTCGCGATGACGCCGGACTCGGCGATGGCGGCGGCGACGATCGGCGGCACGATGATGTCCTTCGTGCAGCTGCCCTGGGAGCAGCATCACGCCGCCGTCGAAGCCTGGCGCAAGCGCTTCAAGGAGCTGCACCCGAGCAAGCAGCCCGGCGCGCCGGTGTTCTCGGACTTCACGTTCTGCCACGAGGACGCGAAGGTCGCCGAGAAGGTCGCGCGCGAGTACCTGACCAAGTACTACGCGAGCGTCATCCGCCACTACGACTTCGACGGCAAGCACTGGGGCGAGACCAAGGGCTACCAGGCCTACCAGGCCGGCGCGTCGATGATCCAGCAGATCGGCATGGACGCGGCCTGCGAAGCCTTCGTGCAGAGCCAGGCCTGGGGCACGCCGGACATGATCGTCGAGAAGTGGTCCAAGCGCGCCGAGATGACGGGCGAGCTGCGCCCCGCGATGGCGGTCTCCTACGCCGGCCTGCCCTTCGATCTCGTCAAGAGCAGCCTGCGGCTGATCGGCGAGAAGGTCGTCCCGCAGCTGCACCGGGTTGGTGTGCGCAAGGCGGCGTAGCCCGGAAGGCGCGCGGCGGAATCCGGGCCTCTGCGCCGGCTCTTGCGCCGAATGAATCTAGCCACGGAGGGCACGGAGAGCACGGAGGAAGAAAGGGATTTCCATCTCTTTCTCCGTGCTCTCCGTGGCTAGATTCGGTGCCTTTCAAGTAGCGCAGGCGCGCCCGGATTCGCTGCGCTCATCCGGGCTGCGAAGAATCAGGTTCCTCGATCGCCGGCCAGCCGATGCAATCCGGGTGCGCGCGGAAGTTGCGCAGCCACCAGGCCCAGTCCTCGGGAACCAGCGAGAACGGATCGTCGTGGCCCAGTTCGCGCGCGGCCCATACGGGCCAGTGCGGGTTGGAGAGGGCAGGGCGCCCCAGCATCACCACATCGATCAGCTCCTCGCGCACGACGCGATCGGCGTAGGCCGGCAGCCCGAGGTTCCAGCTCGTCGCGACGGGGATGCCGACCTCGCGGCGCACGCGCGCGGCGCGTTCGAGCATGAAGCCCATTTCGGCGAAGGGCTTTTCGCTCATCTCGTCGGTGTTGATGCCGAGGCTCAGATCGGCCAGATCGATCCCGTGCGTCTTCATCATCGCGACGGCGGCGAGCGCGTCCTCGAACTGCGTCCCGGCCGGGTTCAAATCGTCGGACCCCAGGCGCATCGTCAGCGGCAGACGTTCGGGCCACACCGCGCGCACCGCGTCGATCGCCTCCAGGTGAAAACGCATGCGGTTCTCGAGGCTGCCGCCGTATTCGTCGCTGCGCCGGTTCGCGAGCGGCGAGAGGAAGCTCGCGCCGAGATAGCCGTGCGCAAAGTGCAGCTCCAGCCACTCGATGCCGGCATCCAGCGCGCGCCGCGCAGCCTCGGCGTAGGCGCGATGCAGCGCATGGATTTCCTCGCGCGTCAGCGCGTGCACGGGATAGGCGTACTTGCCGCCGTAGGACACGGCCGAGGGGCCGACGACCTGCCAGCCGTCCGGATCGTCGGGCGCGAGCTGCATGCCCCCTTCCCATGGCTTGCGCTCGCTGCCCTTGCGCCCGGTATGGCCGAGCTGGACCGCGGCGACGGCGCCCATGTCCTTGACCAGCCGCGCGACGCGCGCGAGCCCTTCGACTTGCGCGTCGTCCCAGAGTCCGCCGCAGCCGGTGCTGGTCCGGCCCTCCGGCACGATCGCGAGCTGTTCGGTGAACACGAGGCCGAAGCCGCCGGCGGCGCGCGAGCCGAGCAGCATCAGGTGGTAGTCGTTCATCAGGCCGTCGCGCGAGCGGTACATCGTCATCGGCGACATCGCGATACGGTTGCGTAGCGTCACGCCCTTGAGCGTGAAGGCGCTGAACAAATGCGGCATGCGGATCCTCCAGGCGTGGTTCCAGCATGCCAGCCCGCGCCGCGTTCGCAAAACGGCGGGATCGGCGGCCGATCCCGGGTTTCGCGCTGCGCGCTGCACCCGGGCTACGTCTCGATCACCTTGCGGCCCGCATCCTGATCGTAGGCATAGGCCCGTTTGAGCTCGGCGACCTGCACGAGATAGCTCGCATACCAGAGACTGCGCCCCTGGGCCTGCGCGGCCTGGTGCTCGAGATCGCGCTTCCAGCGCAGGATGCTGGCCTCGTCCGGCCAATATGACAGCGCCACTTCCTCTCCGTCCGGTGTCGTCGCGTACACGAATTCGGTGCAGCCGTACTCGGCCAGCGCCTTGTCGCGCATGCGCAGCGCGGTCGCCATGTAAGCGTCGTCGACTTCGCGCGGGCGGGCGCGGAACACCACGATGATGTTGGACATCTGCGTTCTCCTCCGGCTGTTCGGAACGAGGCTGCACCAGCGGTGCCCGGCGACGCAAGAACCTCGCAGGTAATCGACTCCGCTCAGTCCTCGGCGCGGCCGCGCAGCGCCTTGGTCCTGGAACGACGGGTCTTCGCGTCCAGCCGGCGGACCTGTGAGGCGCGCGTCGGCCGCGTCGCCTTGCGCGGCTTGGGCAGCTGCGTCGCGGCCAGCACCAGCTCGCGCAGGCGTTCCCGCGCGTCCTCGAGATTGCGTTCGTGCGTGCGATGACGCTGGGCCTTGATCACGAGCACGCCGTCGGCCGTGATCCGCCGGTCGCGCAGCGCGGACAGGCGCGCCTTGATCTCCGCCGGCAGCGAGGAACCCGGAATGTCGAAGCGCAGGTGCACGGCGCTCGCGACCTTGTTGACGTTCTGGCCGCCCGCACCCTGCGCGCGCACGGCCTCGACGAGGATTTCTTCGTCCGGGATGGCGAGGCGGGGGGTGATCACCAGCATGGCGCTCAGGCTACCGCAAGTAGCGGCGCGCGCGCTCGCCTTCGCGGCGACGACTCCCGATAATCCGGCTCCCGAGGTTCTCGTTCCGGGAGTCGCTTTCCGATGGCCAGCACGCTGTTCGATCTCACGGGCAAGGTTGCCCTCGTCACGGGTTCCACCAAGGGCATCGGCCGCGCGATCGCGACCGCCGATGCCGAGCACGGCGCGCAGGTCGGCGTGTCGAGCCGCAAGGCGGAGGCCTGCGACGCAGAGGCCG
>JBFWSI010000432.1:0-4163 GCA_050248455.1 Gammaproteobacteria bacterium
GGTGGACTTCAGATCCTTGATCGTGAAGAGCTTGGTCTTCACTTTCGTCGTCAGCAGCGCGTCGTTCGAGCGGTTCGCGAGCGGCAGCGGGCTCGCGATCTCGATCTCGTTGTAGACGTGGCGCACCTTGGCGATCCGCGACACGTACTCCCCCGCACGCTTGCGCAGGTCCTCGGTTGGCGCCTGGCCGGTGAGCAGCACGATCTGGTTGTAGCTGGTCGCGTGCAGATTCGACTGCTGCGCGAGCCCGGCGTCGGCGCCGAAGAAGTCGGCCGCCTTGGTCTCGATCACCTGATCTTCGATGACCGTGCCGGTGGTGCGCTGGTCGGTGGTGACCACCGCCGTGGTCGCGGCGCCGCCCGCGACGAGCGGCGCACAGCCCTGCAGCGCCACGCTCTGCGCCAGCACCGCAATGAACAGCAGGGACGATCTCTTCATCATGCAGATCCTCGTTCGAGATGATCCAGGAGGTGCCCGTCGATCAGATCGCACAGGCAGTGGGTGATTGTCAGGTGGATTTCCTGAATGCGGGCTGTCTCTCCGCTGGGCACGCGGATTTCGACGTCGCCCGCGGCGAGCGCCGCCGCCGCGGGGCCGCCGTCCCGTCCGCTGACGAGCAGCACCGGCATCGCGCGCTCGTGCGCCGCCTCGATCGCGCGTACGACGTTCGGCGAGCGACCGCTCGTGGAATAGGCGAGCAGCACGTCGCCAGCCTTGCCGAGTGCGCGCACCTGCTTCGCGAAGATGTCGGCGAAGTCGTAGTCGTTGCCGATGGAGGTGATCGTCGAGGCGTCGGTCGTCAGCGCGATGGCCGGCAGGCCCGGTCGTTCGCGTTCGAAACGGTTCAGCATCTCGGACGAGAAATGCTGTGCATCGGCCGCCGAGCCGCCGTTGCCACAGCACAGCACCTTGCTGCCCGCGGCGAGCGCGTCGATCACGAGCCAGGCCGCGCGTTCGATGATCGCGGGCAGCTCGCGCGCGCAGCGCGCACGCAGTTCGACCCCGGTGTCGAAGATGCGGGCGATGCGATCGGTGGCTGGGCTCATGGGGACGGCTGGCACCAAGGCGTGGAGGCGCTCGAATTATGCAGAAAACGCGCCTCTTATCCAGTCGACACGCAGCCCGTCGTCGTTGCCTTCGAGGGCCAGCGCGTCGAAGCGGCAGGGCAGCGAGGCGAGGGCGGGATGCGCCTGGAGGAAGGCGGAGGCCGTGCGCACGATGCGCTGCTGCTTGGCGGGCGTGATGGTTTCGAGCGGCGACACCAGCGCTCCCTGCGCGCGATAGCGCACTTCGACGAAGATCAGCGTATCGCGATCGCGCATCACCAGATCGATTTCGCCGCCGCGCAGCCTGAAGTTACGGGCGACGGTCGTGAGCCCCTGCCCCTGCAGATACCGCTCGGCGGCCGCCTCGTAGTCGCGGCCACGCGCGACGCTGCTGCTGAGACCGCGTGTCACGGCGAGGGGTTCAGCAGTTGCGGGCTGCCGCCCGCGAACCTGGCCCAGGTCAGCTGGCGTCTGACCAGCGAGCCGCCGTCGATGTAGATCTGGCCCGTGGCCCCGGCGACGCGCATCCCCGGCTGCGCGCGCATCTGCGCGAGATAGGGAATGATGCGGCAGGCGTCGGCACCGAAAGCGAAGAAACGCAGGCTGCCGATGCCGCCGCGCCAGTGGGTGTCGTACACGTTCTTCAGGCTGCGATCGCCGGCGCCGAGCACCCATGGCGCATCGCCGAACATCACGCCGTTCAGGTCCTGATCGGCGCCGGGATTGCGCGCGCCGCTGAAGACGTGCGAGGTCGCATACATCGGCAGGTTCGCGGCGCCGAGGAAGCGGAACTGCGGCAGGATCTGGCGCGCCTCGACCGGGGGCGCGCTGAGCAGGATGCCGTCGACGTCGTCGCGCCGTCGCGCCTCCGCACCGATCGCGCGCGGCACCCGCCGGGGCTGCGCGGTCGCCCGCGCTTCGCTCTGCGCCTGGCCGATGGTCGGGCGCACGGCAGCGGCATAGGATTGCACGCTGCTGCGAAAACGCACGCTGTCGACCAGCGTGCCGCCGAGCGCCTGCCAGCGCGCCGTGAACGCGGACAGCACGCGCTCGCCGAGATCGTTATCCGGCACCATCGCGATCATGCGCCGGCGGCCGTCGCGCCACGCGCGCTCGGCGGCGTCGATGGCCTCGTCTTCCGGCCTCAGGCCGAACTGGAACAGGCGCGCGCTGGACGCGGGCTGCTTCGTCGCGGTGTTGAGCGCGAGCATCGGCACGGGCGGTTCGCCGGCCGCGAGCAGGGCATCCAGCGCGTTCTTCTCCAGCGGACCGACGATGAACTTCGCGCCGTCGGCGAGCGCCGTCTGCAGCGTCGCGACCGCGTTCGCCGCGTTGACGTCATAGACGGCGATCTCGGGCAACGGCTGCATCACGCCGCTGAAGCGCATCGAGATGAAGCCGTCGCGTATCGCCTGGCCGACGTTCGCGAGCGGTCCTTGCAGCGGCAGCAGCAACGCGATCTTCGTCGGCGGCGCCAAGGCTTCCTCGCTTTGCTCGAGCAGCTCGGCGATGAGCAGGGTCTGCGCGGGATGCTCGGGATAGCTCGTCTGCCAGCTCGCGACGCCGCTGGCGAATGCGGCCGGATCGTAGCCTTGCGCAGCATGCAGTTCGGCGAGCGCGATCCAGCCGGCCGCCTGCGGCGCGTCCGGCGGCAGCGCGCCTTTCGCATTCGCGACGCCGGCCGCCTGCAGCGCGTCCCAGATCGCATGCGTCAGCTCGCCGCGCCGTGCATCGGGCATCGGCAGCGTTTCGGCGGCGACGAGGTTGGCGAGCGCAGGCAGTGCTTCGCCGCTTGCGAGCTGGGCGCGGCCCAGTGTGCGCAGGTAGAGGCCACGCTGATAGGGGTTGAAGGCGGCCTGCGTCAAGGCCGCGAGCTGCGTGGCGGCGCTGGCGGCATCGCCGGCCGCGAGCAGGCCGTTCGCGATCGCGAGCGTGCGCAAGGCTTCCTGCGCGGGATCGGCGAGTGCCGCGTCGGGCACCAGCCCGCTGACGTCCTCGTTGAGATCGCGCCGGATGAGCGCCGACTGCAGGCGCAGCGTGGTTGCCGCAGGCTCGCCGGCGGTCGCCGCGAGATTCGCATAGGCTTGCGCCGCGGCCTCGAACTGGCCGGCGGCGAGCTGTCGATCGGCGGCTTCGCGCGGGCTCGGCGCCGCGGCGACCGCGGTCGGCGCCTGTTGAGGTTGCGCGCAACCGCTGGCGATAATCGCCAGCACGAGCGCGCAACACAGCGCTGCCACTGCCGCAGCACCGGCGAGGCGCGTACGCCCGGCCTCGCCACGGGACCTCGTCCTCGCAGTCTCCGTCCTTGCAGTCATCGAGAACATTCGGATGCAGATTCCTGCCGGCAGTGTACCAATCGAGCGACCCTGCTTATACCTCGTCGCGACGCCCATCGGCCATCTCGCCGACGTCGGTCTGCGTGCACTCGCGGTGCTGAAAGACTGCGATCTCGTGCTTGCCGAAGACACGCGCATCACGCGCCGGCTGCTCGATCACTATGCAATAGCGCAGCGCGTGCAGGCCGTGCACGAGCACAACGAGCGCGAGCTCGCGACGCGGCTGGTCGAACGCGTCGCGCGTGACGCGCTGTGCGTCGCGCTCGTGTCCGATGCCGGTACGCCGCTGGTGTCCGATCCCGGCTATCCGCTGGTGCGCGCGGCGATCGACGCGGGCCTCGCGGTGCGCGCGGTGCCGGGCGCCTGTGCGGCGCTCGCGGCGCTGTGCGTGTCGGGCCTGCCCAGCGATCGCTTCACCTTCGAAGGCTTCCTGCCGCACAAGGACGCCGCGGCGCGCAGCGCGCTCGCGGCGCTCGTCGCGGAGCCGCGCACGCTCGTGCTCTACGAAGCGCCGCGGCGGGTACGCCGCACGCTCGAACTGCTCGCGGAGCTCGTCGAGCCTGCACGCGAGGTCTGCGTCGCGCGCGAGCTCACCAAGCTGCATGAGACGATCTATCGCGGCACGGTCGCCGAAGTGCTCGCGTGCCTGCGGGCGGATGCCTACGGCGCGACCGGTGAGTACGTGCTCGTCCTTGCCCCGGCGCCGCCGCGCCAGATCGCGGACGAGCAGGTCGAAGCCTTGCTCCGCGCGCTTGCGCCGCATCTGCCGCGCAGCCGTGCC
>JBFWSI010000433.1:0-4163 GCA_050248455.1 Gammaproteobacteria bacterium
AACTCGCGAAGGGCAAGGGCTTCGAGCCGCAGCAGACGCTGCCGCCGGCGCAGCAGGCGGCGCTGGAGCGCCTGAAAGGCCTGGACGCCGATGCCTTCGACCGCGCCTACGTGCAGGCAATGGTGAAGGACCATCGCAAGGACGTCGCGGAGTTCGAGAAGCAGGCACAGAGCGCGGACGATCCCGATCTCCGGCGCTACGCCGAGCAGACGCTGCCGACCCTGCAATCTCACCTCGACGCGATCCTCGACATCGAGGAAAGCCTCTGACATCAACCCGGAGCGACAGCACGCATGAGCAAGAAGGACGCGGGCGATACGGCGAAAGGCAGGCGCAAGTCGGGCAGCAAGGCTGCAGCGTCCGGTGGCGGCGCGGCGCGCAGCACGGTCGCGGGGCCCGCCGCGGCCCAGGACGGCGCCGACGAGGACGCGGCGGCGCGGCGTCTCGCGCAATGGGACGCATTCGCGGCGGCGATTCCGCACAACGCGAACAAGGCGCTCGAATACGGCGAGGCCTCGCGCGAAGCGGAGCCGGGCCGGTTCGCGAGCATCGACGATCCGTCGACGCTCGGCAGCACGCTCAGCGAGACGAATGCCTCGAGCAAGCTCGGCGGCGGCGTGCCGGCGGTCGGCGCGAGCCCGGTCGCCGAATCCCTGGACCGCGTGCGCACGGATGGCAGCGAGCAGGTGCTGACGACCAATCAGGGCGTGCCGATCGCCGACAACCAGCACTCGCTGAAGCAGGGGCTGCGCGGACCGAGCTTGCTCGAGGACTTCATCCTCCGCGAGAAAATCACGCACTTCGATCACGAGCGCATCCCCGAACGCATCGTGCACGCTCGCGGCTCGGGTGCGCACGGCTACTTCGAGTGCTACGAGTCGCTGGAGCGCTACACCTGCGCGTCGGTGTTCGCCGAGGCGGGCAAGCGCACGCCGGTCTTCGTGCGCTTCTCGACGGTGATGGGCGAGCGCGGATCGGCCGACACCGTGCGCGACGTGCGCGGTTTTGCCGTCAAGTTCTACACCGACGAGGGCAACTGGGATCTCGTCGGCAACAACATGCCCGTGTTCTTCATCCAGGACGCGATGAAGTTTCCCGATCTCGTGCATGCCGCGAAGCCCGAGCCGCATTTCCAGATGCCGCAGGCGGCGACCGCGCACGATACCTTCTGGGACTTCGTGTCGCTGATGCCGGAGTCGACGCACATGCTGATGTGGGCGATGTCCGATCGCGCCATCCCGCGCAGCTATCGCACGATGCAGGGGTTCGGCGTGCACACCTTCCGTCTCGTCGATGCCGAGGGCGGGTCGCACTTCTGCAAGTTCCACTGGACGCCGCTGGCCGGCACGCACTCGCTGGTATGGGACGAGGCGCTGAAGATCCAGGGCGCCGATCCCGACTTCCATCGCCGCGATCTGTGGGAAGCAATCGAAGCCGGCGCCTGGCCGGAATACGAGCTGGGGCTGCAGATCTTCAGCGCCGAGGACGCCGAGGCCTGGAGCTTCGACGTGCTCGATGCGACCAAGATCGTGCCCGAGGAGCTGGTGCCGATCGTGCCCGTCGGGCGTCTCGTGCTGAATCGCAATCCGGACAACTTCTTCGCCGAAACCGAGCAGGTCGCGTTCTGCACGGCACACATCGTGCGCGGGCTGGACTTCAGCGCCGATCCGCTGCTGGCCGGCCGCATCCATTCCTACGTCGACACGCAGTTGAGCAGGCTCGGCGGCCCGAATTTTCACGAGATCCCGATCAACTCGCCGGTCGTCGGCGTCTACAACAACCAGCGCGACGGCCTGCACCGGCAGGCCATCCATCGCGGTCGCGTCGCCTACGAGCCGAACTCGCTCGGCGGCGGCTGTCCGTTCCAGGCCGGCAACGCGCGCGGCTTTGCCTCGTTCCCGGCGCCCCCGGAAGGCGACAAGCTGCGCGGGCACCCCGAGCGCTTCGCCGATCACTACACGCAGGCGACGTTGTTCTGGCGCAGCCAGTCGCCGGTCGAGCGCGCGCACATCCTGAAGGGCTTCCGCTTCGAGCTGTCGAAGGTGCAGGTGCCCGCGGTGCGCGAGCGCGTGGTCGCGATGCTCGCGAACGTCGACGAGACGCTCGCCACGGGGCTGGCGGCGAGCCTCGGCATCGACCCGATGCCGGCGGCCTTGCCGAAGGCGATGGAGCGGCCGGTCACGCCGGAGATCGCTAAATCACCGGCGCTGTCGCTGTTCGCGCGACCCGGCGACGGCAGCATCCGCACCCGGCGCATCGCGCTGCTCGTCGCACCGGGTGTCGACACGGCGAGTCTCGCCGCCGTGCATGCGCTGCTGCTCGAACAGGAAGCCGTGCCGCGCTACCTCGGCCTGCACTTCGGTCGCTGCGGCGACGAGGTCGCGATCGACGTCGACGTGACGCTCGAGACGACGCCGGCCGTGCTCTACGACGCGCTGGTCGTGCCGGACGGCCAGGCCGGCGTGGAGTCGCTCGGGCGCGTCGGGCAGGTGCTCGAGTTCGTGCGCGACACCTATCGGCACTGCAAGCCGATTCTGCTGATTGGCGCCGCCCACGAGCTCGCGGTGAAGGCGGGTATCGATCTCACTCTGCCGACCGGCGTTCCGGATCCCGGCATCGTGTCCTGTGAACGAGATGCCGTCGATGACGCCTGCCGCGGCTTCGTCACCGCGATCGCGGCCCATCGCCACTACGCGCGGGAGACCGATCCGCCGGCGGTGTAATGGGCGGCGTAGCGGACTGGGACGAAGATCCCGGGTTTCGCTACGCTGCACCCGGGCTACCGGAATGAGATCTTCGCAGCCCGGATTCGCGCAGCGAATCCGGGACCGGCGCTCAGTCGTCCGTGCGTGCCGCCGCGAGGATCTCCCGTAAACGCTCGCGATCGCCGATCTCGGTCGCGAGCAGCAGGATCAGCTTCGCGCAGCGCTTGAGGCTCTGCGCCGCATCGAGCCCGGCGTGCAGCGCGAGGAGCTCGGCGTAGAAACCGTCGGGATCGGCGATCGCGTTGTCGGTGCGCAGCATGGGGGCGGTTCCGCTAGTGGGCGAGCGACTGCCACATTTCGGCGTCGCGTTCGGCCGTCCAGATGCGCGGGTCGTCGAGGCCGCCCGCTTCGTCGTAGGCGCGGCTGATGTCGAAGGGCAGGCAGTGATCGAAGATCACCCAGTGGCCGAACTCCGGCTTCAGGGCCGCATAGGTCTCGTCGTAGGCCTGCTTCAAGTTCTTGCCGGCGGCACGCGCGACGCGCACGCTCTCGTACATCTTGGTGACGAAGGCGCGCGTGCCGCGCAGCGACTCGGCGACCTGCTCGGGTGTTTGCAGCGCGTCGCCGCGGCCCGGCACCAGCGCGCGCGGCTGCAGCGCGGCGATGCGATCGAGCGTCGCCGGCCAGTCGCGCAGATAGGCATCGCCGGTGTAGGGCGTCGCATTGAATTCGACCAGATCGCCGCTGAACAGCACGCGCTCGCGCGGCAGCCAGGCGACGGTGTCGCCCTTGGTGTGACCGCGGCCGAGCTGCAGCAGGCGCACCTCGGTCTGGCCGAGGAACAGCGTGAGCTCGCGCTCGAAGACGATCGTCGGCCAGGTCAGGCCCGGGATCGAGTCGACGGCCTGGAACAGCCGCGGGAAGCGTTCGAACTCCGACTGGTAGTCCTGTGCCCCGCGCTCGACGATCAGATCGTAGGTGTCGCGGCTCGCGATGATGTTTTGCGCGCCGTAACCGCTGGCGCCGAGCACGCGCACGGCGTGGTAGTGCGAGAGTACGACGTGCCGGAGCGGCTTGTCGGTGACGGTGCGGATGTGGCGCACGACGTCCTGCGCCATCACCGGCGTCGCCTGGGCGTCGATCACCATCACGCAGTCGTCGCCGATCACGACGCCGGTGTTCGGATCGCCTTCGGCGGTGTACGCATAGGCGTTGTCGGCGAGCCTGGTGAAGCTCACGGTCTTCGGGGCGAGATCGCCTTTGGATGCGAATGCTTTGCTCATCGGCTTGCTCCGTCGGAATGGTTCGTCGGCGCGTAGTCTACGCGCGTACCGCGCAGGCGCGGGCGTGAGCGGCGCGCAGCGCCGCGGGGTCGAAGGCCTTCCAGCGCGCCGCGACGTGCTGATCGGGGCGCACGAGATAGGTCGTGCCCGGTGCGGCGCCGTAGCGGCGAGCGAG
>JBFWSI010000434.1:0-4160 GCA_050248455.1 Gammaproteobacteria bacterium
GTGCGCGCCGTCCATGAGACCGAGCATTGCTCGAATGCATCGAGCGTTCCTTCTCAATCTTCTCCGTGCTCTCCGTGTCCTCCGTGGCTAGATTTTTTTTCCTTTCAATGCCGCACCCGCTCTGTTCGGCTGCGCGCGCGGTCGATGTTTCCAGTCCCCTGACCGCGGCCATTTCCGGCTCTCGTTCGTCCACTGATTTGCCTGCCCTGTGACTGGCGCCCGGCTTCGAGGCCGCGGCGACAGGTTCAAATCGCGTATTGCTCATTGGAGTTTCATGTCTGAATTTGCTGCCCTCGGCCTGTCCGAGGACCTCGTACGCGCCGTGCACGAGCGCGGTTACACCACTCCCACGCCCGTCCAGCGCCAGGCCATTCCGGTCGTGCTCGAAGGCCGTGATCTCATCGCCGGAGCCCAGACCGGCACCGGCAAGACCGCGGCCTTCACCTTGCCGCTGCTCGCCCTGCTCGCGCGCACGCCGCCGGCCCCGCGCCGCCTGCCGCGCGCGCTGATCCTGACGCCGACGCGCGAGCTCGCCGCACAGGTCGAGGAGTCCGTGCGCCACTACGGCCGTCACAGCGGCCTGCGCTCGCTGGTGATGTTCGGCGGCGTCGGCATCAACCCGCAGATCGAAGGCCTGAAGCGCGGCGTCGACATCCTCGTCGCGACGCCGGGCCGCCTGCTCGATCACGTGCAGCAGCGTACCGTCGATCTGTCGAAGGTCGAGATGCTGGTGCTGGACGAAGCGGATCGCATGCTCGACATGGGCTTCATCCGCGACATCCGGCGCGTGCTCGCGGTGCTGCCGAAGCAGCGCCAGAACCTGCTGTTCTCGGCGACCTTCCCGCGCGAGATCAAGGAGCTCGCGGCGAGCCTGCTGAAGGATCCCGCGGAAGTCGAGATCGCGCGCCAGGGCACGACCGCGGCGCAGATCGCGCAGGAAGTCCTGCTCGTCGATCGCAACCGCAAGAAGGAGCTGCTGGTGCACCTGTTCGAGACGCGGCGCTGGACGCAGGCGCTGGTCTTCACGCGCACCAAGCATCTCGCGAACCGCCTCGCCGAGCATCTCGACAAGCACGGCATCTCCGCGCTCGCAATCCACGGCAACAAGAGCCAGACCGCGCGCACGCGCGCGCTGTCCGAGTTCAAGAGCGGCAAGCTGCAGGCGCTGGTCGCGACCGACATCGCGGCGCGCGGCATCGACATCAACGAGCTGCCGCAGGTGGTGAACTTCGAGCTGCCGATGGTCGCCGAGGACTACGTGCACCGGATCGGTCGCACGGCGCGCGCGGGGGCGACGGGCTCGGCCTGCTCGCTCGTGTGCGTCGACGAGCACCGCCTGCTCGAAGCCATCGAGCGCCTGACTCGCCAGCGTTTCGAGCGCCAGCGCGTCGCCGGCTACGAGCCGGATCCGAACCAGCGTCCGGAGCCGATCGAGACCGGTCGCGGCCAGCGCGGCGGCGGACGGCCTCAGCAGGGTCACGCGCGACAAGGCCAGCCGCAGGGCGGCCATGCGCAGCAGGGCCAGCGGGCGGCGGACGGCAACCGCCGCCAGGCGCAGAACCATGGCAATGCGCATGCGAACGGCAACCGCCGTCCTGCGCATGGCCACGGCAAGCCCTCGCGCCAACGCGCAGGTTGACGCGCGCCGCGCTTCTACGGGGCCCCTGGCGGGCCCCGCTTCCGGTAATTTCCCGCAGCCGGCGTTGAGGAAGCCGGGCCCGTCGATCACACTCTGGAGCGCCGCTGGGAAAGCGGCGCCATCCGGCGCTACCGCCGGACGGCTTGCCTCCAGGGAGGGCCCGATGAAAGCACCAGCGATCCTGCCACTACTCGCCTTGAGCGGGCTGCTGACGGCCAGCGGCACTGCCAGCGCGCTCGCGACTACAGGCGTCTTCAGCACGTATGGAGCGGTGAACGACAGCGACTCCGGACCTCTGACGGCCTCGGCCGCCGGCGCGTACGCCAACCAATATCTCAGCGGCTCGGTGCTCGCCGCGGCCGATCTGTCACGCGGCGTGCTGCGCCTCGCCGTCGACGCCTCTCCGGGCGAGCCCTTCGCCGGCGATGCCGCCAGCGCGTTCGCCTCCTTCGCGGACACGCTCACGATCGTCGGTCCCGGCGCCGCTTCGGTGCCGGTGAGCTTCTTCCTCGACGTGAACGCCCGGTTGTCGGGTGACGCCCCCGACGACGGGACCTTCAGGCTCACCTTTGCCGCGGAGCTCGACGTGTCCGGCAACCTCGCGCCGAACGGCCCCGGTTTCAGCGTCGTCCGCTTCAGGAGCCCCGCCGAAGACGTGATCCAGTGCGCGGGAAACTGCAGCTTCTTCGATTCCCCGTTGACGACGGCGGGCCACATCGATGCGACCCTGGTCTATGCGGGTCATCTGGTGCCGAACCTGGCTTACGACATCGACGCCGTCATGCGGGCCACGGTCTCGGGCACCAGCGATTCTCAGCTCCACGTGGATGCCGGCCATACGGCAAGGCTCACTGCGGTCCTGCCGGCGGGCTACAGCTTCAGCTCGGCCTCGGGCGGCTTCCTGACTGCGGTGCCGGTTCCGGCCGCCGGCTGGCTGCTGGCCTCCGCGCTCGGCTGCATTGGCGCGCTGCGCAGGACGCGCAGGCACTGACACGCATGCGTCGGACTATCGCCCGGCGCCGCGGGAAGCGGAACTAGGCCCGGTATTCGTGGCGGCGTCGAATTGAATCCGCGCCGCGCGCAGTCCACGCTTGTTGCACATTCCGCTTGCGCGGAAAGCGCTGACGACAATCTCGCCGGCCATGAAGGCCAGGCGCCCCGCCGCCGCACCAGCAAGGTCGGCGGTGATCACCCAAGGACGAGCTGCCGTGTCCGTTCCGATTGCATTCGGGAGGTGAGCATGCGCTGGCTTCGAGCCGATTTCCTGCGCCGCCTGCGGGCGGCACCCGTTCTCTTCCTCGTCGCGCTGGGCGCAGGCCCGGCTCACGCTGCCGTTGTCGTCGTCGGCTTCGACGACGATGCCGCGGGCTGGACCGGCCTCGCCTGCCCGAATCCCGGCGTCTGCGCGCTCGGCAGCGTGCCGCTGGCGATCGAATATCGCGCCACGGGCGGCAATCCCGGCGGCTACATCCGCACGCGCGATCCGAGCTCGAGCACGGCCGGAAGAGTCGCGCCGCCCGACGCCTTCGCGAGCCTGCTGGCGGAGGGCCAGATGCTGTCCTTCGACGTGCTGGTCGAGCGCAACGGCGGCGACGGCGCCTACGACAGCGACACGGCGCCGCTCGTGACGATCGAGACGCCGAGCGGCACGCTGGTCTACGCCACTTCCGAGCTGCCGACGATCGACGGCGACTGGAAACACTACGACGTGCCGCTCTTCGAGGACGCTGGCTGGCAGCTCGCGACGAGCTCGCTGCGGGATCTCGCACCCGGCGAATTCGCCACGCTGTTCGCGACGCGTACGCGGCTGACGCTGATCTCCGAGTGGCTCAATGATTCCGAGGATCTCGACACCGGCGGGCTGGACAACGTCACGCTGTCGGCCGTGCCCGTGCCCGGTGCGCTGCTGCTGATGTCGTCTGCCGTGCTGGCGATCGGCCTGCACCGCCGCCGTCGCGGCTAGCTTGCGATGACGAGCACCGCCGCGGATGAGTCCGCGGCGGTGCTATTCCGCTTTCGTGATCACCGCGAGCTTGTCGATGCCCGCGCGCTCGATGACCGCCATCACCTTCGCGACCGTGCCGTAGCGCGCCGCGTCGTCGGCCTGCAGGAACAGCGTCATCGCGGGATCCTGCGCCTTCATGCCCTTCAGCTCGAGCTCGAGCGCGTCGACCGAAGTCTCGCGCTTGTCGAGGTAGACCTTGCCGTCCGGATCGACGCTGACGATCACGGCTTTCGGATCGTCGGGCGCCGAGGTCTCGGCGGTCTCCGGCAGGTTCACCTTGATCGCGTTGGTCAGCAGTGGGGCCGTGACGATGAAGACCACGAGCAGCACCAGCATCACGTCGACGAGCGGCGTGACGTTGATCTCGCTCATCGCCTCGCTGTTGTCGCTGGTATTGAAAGCCATCAGGGCCGCCCTCCGGCCGGACGTTCGAGGCGCCAGGCGGTCTTCACCGCGAGGTTCGCGAAGTCGGTCGCGAAGTCTTCGAGATCCGCGCAGATGCTCTTGGTCCGGCGC
>JBFWSI010000435.1:0-4151 GCA_050248455.1 Gammaproteobacteria bacterium
GCGAGGCAGTACCACGGCGTCGCCACCGCGAGCACCACACCGAGGCGTTGCTTGGGATAGAATGCGCCGGTCAGGATGTTGCCCGCCGGCGGAAGACCGAAGAGATCGCGGCCGGTGATGAATTGCAGCACGGCGTCCGCGAGCCAGAACGCGATCCCGGCGGCGACCCCCGCGAACACGACACGTCTCGCTGCGGCATGGCGCAGGGTGAGCACGATCGCGATCGCCGCTGGCCAGAAATGGAGATAGGCGAACGCGGTCTTCGTCGCGTGGGCGGGGTTCACCGCATCGGGCAGGCTCGCGAGCATAGGCAGCCACAGCGCAAGAAAGGCGAGCGAGCAGTCGCGGAGATCGGCCTCCTGCCACAGGGCGCGCGGTCGACGGGCGACGGCCGCGAGGCCGCCGATCATCATGAGCGCATAGGCATAATGCACGAGGTGCTCGCTCGTCAGCAGCGCAACCGCGAGCACGACGAGCCCGGCACCCGTTTTCGCTGACAGGGGAATCGACGCGCTCATGCAGGCTGCGGGCGGACTCGGGCTCGAACGGCGGCAGGCCCGCATTGTGACACAGCACTACGGATCGAACCGATGGGAATGATGGACAAACTGTCGACGCAGCTCGGTATCGTCAGGACCAACCTGGTCCGCGAGAGCGGCAAGGCGTATCGCAAGCTGCTGGCGCCGGCCGGCGTGCGCGAGCTGCCGCCGAAGTACCCGCAGGACTTCGCGCCGTTCACGCGCACGCTGTGGGATCGCGTGTCGCCATACACGATGACCACGCAGGAACGCGTCGTGAACCTCGAGTACGCCGTGCGCTACATCGAGGCGGCCGGCATCCCGGGCGATCTCGTCGAATGCGGCGTCGGTGCCGGCGGCAGCATGATGGCGGCGGCGTGGACGCTGCTCGAGCTCGGCAGCCGCACGCGGCGCATCTTCCTCTACGACACCTATCGCGGCATGGCGATGCCGACCGACGAGGACGTCAGCGTCTTCGGCAAGCCGGCGAAGCGCAAGTACGAGCGCAAGATGAAGGACGGCCAGTGCACCTGGCACAACTATCCGCTGCCGGACGTGAAGCGCAACCTCGCGCTGACGGGCTACCCGGAAGACAGGCTCCTGTTCGTCGAGGGCTTCGTGCAGGACACCTTGCCGACGAACGACAGCACCAGCATCGCGCTGCTGCGCCTGGACACCAATCTCTACGAATCGACGAAGGCCGAGATGCAGCATCTGTGGCCCAAGCTCGCGCCGGGCGGCGTCTTCCTCGTCGACGACTACTTCCGCTGGCTGGGCCAGAAGAAGGCGATCGACGAGTATCTCGCCGAGCACGGCGTGCACCTGCTGTTGGCGCGGCTGGACGATCACTCGGCGATGGGGATCAAGCCGGGGCGCTAGTCGCCATGTAGCCCGGGTGCAGCGTAGCGAAACCCGGGATCCGCGCCATCACGAGAAATGCGATCCCGGGTTACGCGCTGCGCGCTACACCCGGGCTACGAAGCCAGGGCCTTCACCAGCGCCCGGTGTGTCTGCTCCGGCTTCTCTTCCATCATGCCGTGGCCGCAGCCGGCGATCATCTCGACGCTTGCGCGCGCGAAGCGCGACGCGAACTCGCGCGCCCCGCGCACGGGCGTCATGCGATCGCGATCACCGAGGATCAGCGTGACGGGACACCGGATCTTCGCCGCCGCCGCTTCGCCGCCGGCATAGGCATGGCAGGCATTCAGATCGGCGTAGATGACGCCCGGCCGCGCCGCTTCGAGGCGCCGCTTCGTGACGTTCGTGATCGACAGGCCCGGCACCTGGTGGCCGCCGATCTGCGCGCCGAAGTCGTGGCCCCAGATCGTCATCATGTCGACCGCCGCGTGATCGTTCGCGCGCGCGGCGTCGAGCAGCGGCGCGCCGACCGCCATCGGATAGCCGAAGCCGAGCAGCGCGATCGCGCGCACGCGGTCCGCGCCGTCGGCCGCGGCCTGCAGGGTGACGAGCGAGCCCATGCTGTGGCCGGCGACGGCGACGGCGCCGAGTCCCAGCGCGTCGAACAGCCCCAGCAGCCATTGCGCGCAGGCTTCGATGCTCGCCAACGCTACGCCGGCGGAGCGGCCGTGACCGCGCAGATCGGGCGCGATGGCGTTGTAGCCGTTGCGCGCGAAGTAGCGCACGAACAGGGTCCATACCGCGTGATCCATGCCGGCGCCGTGCACGAAGCAGACGGTGGGTTTCGCGGGATCGAGCGCCTGGCCCGCGGTCTGCACATAGGTGGTCTGGTCCTGGTAGACGATTTCCATGGCGACGGCCTATTTCTGCGACACGTTGAGGGCGCGGGCGAGATCGTCGATGAGATCCTGCGCGTCCTCGAGCCCGATCGACAGGCGCACGAGACCTTCGGAGATCCCGGCGCGCGCGAGCGCCTCGGCGTCGAGGCGCGCGTGCGTCGTGCTCGCCGGGTGGATCACCAGCGACTTCGCGTCGCCGACGTTCGCGAGATGAGAGAACACCTGCAACGCATCGATGAACTTGCGCCCCGCCGCGCGGCCGCCCTTCAGCACGAAGCTGAACACCGCCCCGCAGCCCTTCGGCATCAGGCGCTGCGCGAGCGCGTAGTCGGGGTGATTGGGCAGGCCGGCATAGGTCACCTGCTCGACCGCCGGCTGTGTCGCGAGCCAGCTCGCGATCGCCTGCGCATTGTCGCAGTGCCGGCGCATGCGCAACGGCAGCGTCTCGAGGCCCTGCAATAAATGGAAGGCATTGTGCGGCGACAGGCTCGCGCCGAAATCCCGCAGGCCCTCGAGCCGCACGCGCATGATATAGGCGGCGGGCCCGAAATCCTCGGCGAAGTCGAGCTCATTGAGCCCCGGGTCCCGGCCGGTCATCTGCGGGAAACGCCCCGAGGCTTCCCAGTCGAAGCGGCCGCCGTCGATGACGGCGCCGCCGATCGCGATGCCGTGGCCGCCGATGAACTTGGTCAGCGAATGCACGACGACGTCGGCGCCGAGATCGATCGGCTTCATCAGCGCCGGGGTCGTCAGTGTCGCGTCGATGACTAGCGGCACGCCCGCGGCGTGCGCGATCTTCGCGACCGCCTCGACGTCCAGCACCTCACCGCGCGGATTGCCGACGGTTTCGGCGAAGAGCAGCTTCGTGTTCGGCCGGATCGCGGCCGCGAACGAGGCCGGATCGCGCGGATCGACGAGGCTCGTCTCGACGCCGAAGCGCGGCAAGGTATAGGCGAAGAGATTGTGCGTCCCGCCGTAGAGCGCGCGCGAGGACACGATGTGCGAGCCCGCGCCGACCAGCGTCGCGATCGCGACGTGGATCGCCGCCATGCCGCTTGCCGTCGCCACCGCGCCGACGCCGCCCTCGAGCGCGGCGAGCCGTTCCTCGAGCACGCTGACGGTCGGGTTCGCGATGCGCGAATACACGTAGCCCGCCCGCGCGACCGCGAACAATCCCGCCGCACGCGCCGCATCGTCGAACACATAGGAGGTGGTCTGGTAGATCGGCGTCGCACGACTCCCCGTCGCCGGATCGGGCCGTTGCCCCGCATGCAGGCTGAGGGTATCGAAGCCGAGATAACGCGGTCCGCTCATCGAGAGCTCTCCTGTGAAGTCGCGCCATGGTAATGCAGGGCGGGCTCAGTGCCGAGTTCGGAAGAGGAATCCATATGGCGGAGCGCAAATACACTCCACTGGCTGTTCGATAGCACATGCCCGTGTAGGAAGCTCCCACGTCATGCCCGCGCAAGCGGGCAGCCACGCACTACCCCGGCGTCCAAAAGGAATCGCTTGACGGAGACTTCCTCGTCAGGCGTGGATTCCCGCCTGCGCGGGAATGACGGTACACAACACGCAGGGGAGCGTACTTGCGCGCAGCCCTATAGCCACGGAGGACACGGAGAAGAGATGGGGTTGATTGAGAGGCTCCGAAACTCCACCGCTCATTTGGAAGCCGCCGCCGCTGCGCTGCTGATCCAATCCATTTTCTTCTCCGTGCCCTCCGTGGCTGGATTCCTCTTCATTCCCGCAACGAGAACATCTTCGACCGCACCGTACGCCGGTACTCCGCCGGCGGCACGGTCATCGTGCGGGTGAAGACGCGGGCGAAGTGGCCCTGGTCCTGGTAGCCGACGCGGAAGGCGACTTCGGCGACGGT
>JBFWSI010000436.1:0-4134 GCA_050248455.1 Gammaproteobacteria bacterium
ATCGTCATCGTCGGGTCTTCGGGCTGCGTCAGGGTGCCGATCGAGCCGGCTGCAGGGATTCTCACACAAGCGCTGCGGCCTGTGTGCCGGAAGAATCCAGCCACGGAGGGCACGGAGGAAGAAATGAATTGATTGGGCGATACGGATGTGCCGGTGCAAGCGAAATGCGGGCGGACCGGCGGCTCCCCATCGATTCCCGTTCTTCCTCCGCGCCCGCTGTCCCCTCCGTGGCTAATAAATGGCGGAGCGTAAATGCGCTCCGCTGCGTGTTCATTTACCGTCATGCCCGCGCAAGCGGGCATCCACGCCTGACGCCGAGGTCTCCGTCGGGCGATTCGCTGCCGGCGTTCGACGCCGGGGTAGTGCGTGGATGCCCGCTTGCACGGGCATGACGAAGGAGGCGCCTGCGTGGGCATAGCCACCCGAACAAATCCCCTTTCCCCTTCGTGCCCTCCGTGGCTGGATCAACGTGCATTTCGGACAGCACGGCCCCTAGTCCGGGCGGCGCGTTATCATCGGCCCATGTCCCGCTACCGCCCGCCGCGCCCGCCGTCCTCGCCCTACATCACCGCCGCCGGCTATCGCAGTCTCGAAGCCGAGCTGAAGGGGCTGTGGGAGCGCCGCGCCGAGGTCGTCAAGCACCTCGCCGCCGCGGCGGCGGAGGGCGATCGCTCGGAGAACGCGGAGTATCAGTACCGCAAGAAGGAGCTGCGCGGCCTCGATGCGCGCATCGGCTATCTGCAGCGACGGATGCCGCGCCTGAAGGTGGTGAGCGCGACGCCGGCCGACGCCGCGCGCGTGTTCTTCGGCGCCGTCGTCGAAGTCGAGGACGCGCAGGGCGAGACGCGCCTCCTGCGCATCGTCGGCAGCGACGAGACCGACGCCGCGCGCGGCTGCATCAGCGTCGACTCGCCGCTCGCCCGCGCGCTGCTCGGCAAGGCCGCCGATGCCGAAGTCGACGTCGTGGCGGACGGCGCGACGCACCGCTGGTGCGTGCTCGACGTCCGCTACGACGACGAACGCGCCTGAGCGCTTCCGCGCGCACGGCGTCGCGCGCATGATGAGCCGGTTCCCCGGCGAGGCAGCACGCGATGAAGAACCGCCTGTGCGAGATGTTCGGTATCGACGTCCCGATCTTTGCGTTCTCGCATTGCCGCGACGTGGTCGTCGAGGTGTCGCGGGCCGGTGGCCTCGGCGTGCTCGGCATGGCGCGCATGAGCCCGGCCCGGCTGCGCGAGGAGCTGCGCTGGATCGACGCCCACATCGACGGCCGTCCCTACGGCATCGACGTGCTGATGCCGACGACCTACAGCGAGGCCGGTGAGCTCAAGTTCGATCCCGAGCGCTTGTTCCCCGCCGAGCATCTCGACTTCGTGCGCGGCCTGCTCGACGCGGCCGGCATCCCGCCGCTGCCCGGCGGCGAACGCGACGCGATAATCCGCAGGCTGCTCGAGGAGCTGTCGTTCACGCCGGCGGAGAGCATGGCGATGATCGAGATCGCGATGCAGCACCCGATACGGCTGATCGTCAACGCGCTCGGTTCGCCGCCGTCCGAGCTGGTCGAGCGCGCGCACGCGCGCGGGATCAAGGTCGCGGCGCTCGCCGGCAAGCCGAAGCACGCGCTGAAGCACAAGGAGCGCGGCTGCGATTTCGTGATCGCGGTCGGCACCGAGGCGGGCGGCCATACCGGCACGATCACTTCGATGGTGCTGTGGCCCGGCGTCGTCGATGCCGTCGCGCCGCTGCCGGTGCTGGGCGCCGGCGGCGTCGGGCGCGGGCGCCAGCTCGCGGCCGCGCTCGCGCTCGGCTGCGAGGGCGTGTGGTGCGGCTCGGTGTGGCTGCCGAGCGCGCAGAGCGAAGTGATGCCCGAGATCAAGGAGCGGCTGTACGCCGCCGAAGCCGAGGACGCGGTGCAGACGCGCTGCGTGACGGGCAAGCCCTGCCGCACCCTGCGCTCGGCCTTCACCGAAGCCTACGCCCGCGCCGGTGCGCCCGAGCCGCTGCCCGCGCCGCTGCAGAACCTGCTGTGGTGGGCCGAAGGCCGCACGCGCGTCGAACGCGTGCGCGCCCGCGAGTTCCTGACCTATCCGGTCGGCCAGATCGTCGGCGATCTGCACGGGCCGACCAGCGTGCGCGAGATCGTGTACGGCATGATGGAAGAGCTGCTCGATGCGCGCGACAGGCTGAACGAGATGCTGGAATGAGCGCTGCGCAGGAGTCTGCCGCATGGGGACCGTTCGACGTCCACGCCATCGCACCTCGTAGCCCGGTTGAGCAATGGGAACCCGGGTTCGGCGGTCGTCGGACGCAAGCGCCGGAACCGGCGCCCGATCCCGGGTTCCGCCACGCTGTACCCGGGCTACAAGAAGGTGCCGTGCAGCCCGGAAAGGGCAGCAGTGAAACCCGGGATCGCGCGCGCCGCCGGATGCGGCCTGGCCCCGATCCGGTGTAGTGTCCGCCTTTCTTCTCGCCCCGGATTTTCCCGCGATGAACGCTGGCACGGTATCGACGAGCTCGCCGATCGAATCCCCCTATGCCTGGCTGCGGCTGGCGGCCGCGACGCTGCTGATGATGATCGGCGGCGCAGGCATGTATACCGTCGTCGTCGTGCTGCCGACGCTGCAGCAGGAATTCGGCATCGCGCGCGCCGATGCGTCCTTCCCGTTCACGGCGACGATGCTCGGCTTCGCGGTCGGCGGCCTCGCGATGGGGCGCATCGTCGATCGCGTCGGCGTGCTGCCGCCCGTCGTCTTCAGCGCCTTCGTGCAGCTCGCCGGCTTCACCCTCGCGGCGCACGCCGGCAGCGCCTGGCAGTTCGCGCTGGCGCAGGG
The DNA here is from genome assembly GCA_050248455.1 of Gammaproteobacteria bacterium. Taxonomy (GTDB): domain Bacteria; phylum Pseudomonadota; class Gammaproteobacteria. The sequence goes on from JBFWSI010000436.1 coordinate 2,832, forward strand.
ACTGCTGATCGGCATGCTCGGCTGCTCGGCGACCTTCGCGCCGCTGCTCGCCGACATCTCGCACTGGTTCGAGCGCCGGCGCGGCATCGCGGTCGCGATCTGCGCGAGCGGCAACTACATCGGCGGCGCGGCCTGGCCGCCGCTCACGCAGTGGCTGGTCGAGCATCACGGCTGGCGCGACGCCTACCAGACGATAGGCGTGCTGGCCTTCGTGCTGCTGCTGCCGCTCACGCTGTTCATCCGCCGGCCGTCGCCGATCGATCATCCGGCATCGGCCGCCGCGCGGACCGCAACGAACGCCGCGCCGTCGACGGCGCTCGCCCTGTCGCCGTCGGCGCTGATGACGCTGCTGTGGATCGCGGGTGTCGCCTGCTGTGTCGCGATGTCGATGCCGCAGGTCCACATCGTCGCGCTGTGCGGCGATCTCGGCTTCGGCACGGGCGCAGGTTCGCGCATGCTGTCGCTGATGCTCGCCTGCGGCATCGTCAGCCGGCTCGCGAGCGGCTGGATCGCAGACCGCATCGGCGGTCTGCGCACCTTGCTGCTGGGCGCCGCGCTGCAGGGCACCGCGCTGTGCCTGTTCCTGCCGGCGGACGGGCTCGTGTCGCTGTACGTCGTGTCGGCGCTGTTCGGCCTCTTCCAGGGCGGCATCGTGCCGTCCTACGCGATCATCATCCGCGAATACTTCCCGGCGCAGGAGGCGGGCCGCCGCGTCGGCGCCGTGGTGATGGCGACGCTGCTCGGCATGGCGCTGGGCGGCTGGATGTCCGGCGCGCTCTACGACTACACCGGCAATTACACCGCCGCCTTCGTCAACGGCATCGGCTGGAACCTGCTGAACCTGACGATCGCGGGCTTCCTGCTGCTGCGGCTGCCGGCACGCGGACGGCTGGCGATGGCCTGAGTGGAGATCGGATTGCCAATCGATCTTCGCAGCCCGCGTGAAGCGCGCAGCGCGTAACCCGGGATCGGGCGTATCGACGCGGTGAAGATCCCGGGCTCCGCTACGCTGCACCCGGGCTACGAGAGGTGATTATCGGGGCGCAGGCACGTGAACCCGGCGCCGGATCCCGGATTCGCGTTGCTCATCCGGGCTACGAAGATTGCGCTGAATCGTGCGCGGCGCACCCGTTCATGACGCATTCCTGAAGAACTCCATCAGCTCGATCACCGTGCCGTCCGGGTCCAGCACGCAGACGAACTTCAGCGTGTTGCCGACGAGGCCGGGCAGCGCGGGTTCGTCGACGAAGCGCACGCCGTCGGCGCGCAGCAGGTCGATCATCGCGTCGATGCCCTTGACGCG
>JBFWSI010000437.1:0-4110 GCA_050248455.1 Gammaproteobacteria bacterium
CGCACGGCAACGTCGCCGTGCACGCCGAGATCGAGCTCGGCCAGGTCTGCGCGGTGCCGTGGAAGCTTGCGGAAAGCTCGTAGCTTGCCGTGAACGAGGCGTCGCCGGCGTCGTAGCCCGGATTCGCTGCGCTCATCCGGGCTACGAAGGAGGACAACGCTTCGACGATCGGGGAGACGGCTGAGTGCCGTCGATTCGGTGCGGTGAAGATCCCGGGAATCGATCGTGGTCGTAGGTTGGGCTGACGAAGGAAGCCCGACCTACGGCCGTAACCTCATCCGCCGGCGAGGTAGCTCAGCAGCGGCATCGGCTCGCTGATCCCGTAGCCCTGCGCGTAGTCGATGCCGATCTCGCGCATCTTCGCTTCGATGGCCGCGTTCTCGGCGAACTCGGCGACGGTCTTGATGCCCATCACGTGGCCGATGTCGTTGATCGACTTCACCATCGCGAAGTCGATCGGATCCTCGACGCAGTCGCGCACGAACAGCCCGTCGATCTTCAGGAAGTCGACCGGCAGCGTGCGCAGGTAGCCGAAGGACGACAGGCCGCTGCCGAAGTCGTCGAGCGCGAAGCGGCAGCCGCGCGCGCGCATCGCATTGAAGAACTGCACGGCACGCGACAGGTTGCCGATGGCCGCCGTCTCCGTGATCTCGAAGCACAGCAGCGCCGGCGGCATCGCCGAGCGCGTCAGCGCGCCGTCGATGAAGCTCAGGAAGGCCTCGTCGCACAGCGACAGCGCCGAGAGATTCACCGCGAACAGCATGTCGCGGCGGAACAGCGCGGGCTCGCTGGCATAGGTCTCGAACAGCGCCGTCAGCACCCAGGAGTCGATCTTCGGCGACAGGCTGTAGCGCTCGGCGGCCGGCAGGAACTCCGCCGGCGAGCGCAGCACCTTGCCGTCGCGGAAACGCAGCAGCACCTCGAGATAGCGCGGCGCCTCCGCGTTCTGCAGCGGGATCGCCGGCTGCACGTAGAGCTCGAAGCGGCTCTCGAGCAGCGCATTGTTGATGCGCGACACCCACTGCATCTCGCCGCGACGGCGCTCCATCGTCTCGTCGCCGGGATCGTAGACGTGCACGCGGTTGCGGCCCTGCTCCTTCGCGAGATAGCAGGCGGCATCGACGTGCCGCATGATGTCCGCCATCTGCTCGCTGGTCTCGTCGATCGTCACGAGCCCGATGCTCGCGCCGACGCCGAACACGTGCTGTTCCCAGCGGAAGCGGTAGTCGGCGATGCGCTCGCGCACGCTGGTCGCCACGCGCGTCGCCTGCTGCAGGCTGCAGTGCTCCATCAGGATGCCGAACTCGTCGCCGCCGAGGCGCGCGACGGTGTCGCGCTTGCGCACGGTGTCGCGCAGGACCAGCGCTACCTGCCGCAGCAGCTCGTCGCCCGCGCCGTGGCCGCAGGTGTCGTTGATGACCTTGAACTGATCGAGATCGAGATAGCACAGCGCGTGCGTGTCGCCCGTCGCCGCCGCGTGGCGGATGACGCGCAGCAGCCGCCGCTCGAACTCCACGCGGTTGACCAGCCCGGTCAGGCCGTCGTGCGTCGCCTGATAGCTCATCTCCTGCTGCAGGCGCCGTTCCTGCGTGACGTTGCGCAGCACCAGCACGGCGCCCCACACCTGTCCCTGATCGTTGCGGATCGGCGTGGCCGTGTACTCGATCGCGTGCTCGCTGCCGTCGGCGGCGATCAGCAGCGCGTCGCCGCGCGAGCTGACGCGTCCGCGCTGCATGCACTGCTCGACCGGGTCGACGATCGGCTGGCGCGTGCGCTGGAGAATGATGCGCACGACCTCGGCCAGCGGCTTGCCGGCCGCTTCCTTGCGCTTCAGCAGCAGCAGCTTCTCGGCGGCCGAGTTCAGCATCTCGATGTGGCCGCTCGCGTCCGTCGTCACCACGGCATCGCCGATCGAGGTCAGGGTCACGAGCGCCTTCTCGCGCTCGGCGCGCAGCGCGAGCTCGGCTTCCTTGCGCTCGTGGACGTCCGTCACCGAGCCCGACATGCGCGTCGCGCGCCCCTGCTCGTTCCACTGCGCGACGCCGCGCGAGCGGTACCAGCGATACCCGCCGGTGCGATGGCGCAGGCGGTATTCGATGTCGAAGGGCTCGCGCGTCTTGAAGTGGCGCACGATCGCGCGCTCGATGCGCGGGCGATCGTCCGGGTGCACATGCTCGTTGTAGGCCGAGTAGTCCATGCGCACATCGGCATCCGGCGAATAGCCGACCAGGTTCTTCACGCTCGGCGAGAACCAGACGCGCTTGTCGGACAGCTCCCAGTCCCAGAGGCCGCTGGTCGAGGCGTCGACGGCGCTGCGGAAACGATCCTGGAGGCGCTGGATCTTGGTCAGCGCGATGACGCGCGCATCGATGTCCTGCAGCGATCCGACCAGCCGGTGCGAACCGCTGCTCGGGCTGGCGACGCAGGCGGCCCGCACGTGGAACCAGTTGTAGTGACCGTCGCGGCGGCGCATGCGGAACTCGATGTCCATGTCCCGGCCGTGCAGCTCGGCGGCGCTCAGCGCGGCATCGAGACGCTCGCGATCGGCGTCGTGGACGAGGCCGAGCAGGGTGTCGCGCGTCGGTTCGAGCTCGCCTTCCGCATAGCCGATCAGCTCCAGCGCGCGCGCCGAGGCCCATAACTGCGGCCGGCTCAGATCCGGCCAGTCGAAGATGCCCTCGCTGGAGCCCGCGATCGCGAGCGTGAAGCGCTCCAGCATCGCCGCCTCGCGTTCGCGCGCGAGCCTCAGATCGGTGACGTCGAGGAAGCAGCCGACCATGCCGTGGAAGCTGCCGTCGGCATCGAAATAAGGCATGCCGTGGGTGCGCATCCAGCGGTATTCGCCGTCGTGCCGACGCAGCCGGTATTCGGCGACGAAGCGCTCGCGCTTGGTGTAGGCCGCGCGGTAGGTATCGTAGGTCGCCTGCGCATCGTCCTCGTGCAGCAGCGCCGTCCACGCGTGCCCGATGCCGCCCTCGAGCGGAAAGCCCGTGATGCGCCGGAACGCGGCGTTGACGTAGACGAGCGCGAGGTCCTCGACCGCGAAGAACAGCGCGACGTTCGTCGTATCGGCGACGACGCGCTCGATGTCGTCGAAGGCGGCGACCGGCAGGCCCGGCGCGGCCGCCTCGAAGACGGGAAGATTGCCGATGTTCACGGGACGGAACCGCGCCTCAGTACAGCGTGGTGCGATAGTTCTCTTCGATCAGCTCGTCGACGTTGCTGACGACCTCGGCGGCCGGCGCCGTCCCTGCTTCCGCGGTCTGCTCGAGAATCATGCGGCCCAAGGTCGGCAGCTCGGCGCGATCGCGCTGCGTCGAGGGATCCCACAGCTTCGAGCGCTTCAAGGCTTTCGCACAGTGCAGGTAGGCTTCCTCGATCGTGACCTCGATGCCGAGCTTCGGCGCCTTGCCCTTGACGGCACAGCGTTCGAGCAGCGTCGGCTCGCCGATCAGGCGCGCACGGCCGTTGACGCGCAGCATGTCCTCGTAACCGGGCACGAAGAACAGCAGCCCGACCCGCGGATTCGCCAGGATGTTCGTCAGCGAGTCGTAGCGGGCATTGCCGGGGCGTTCGGGGATGAACAGGCGGTGATCGTCGAGCACGAGCACGAAGCCGGGCTGGTCGCCGCGCGGCGAGACGTCCGCGCGGCCCTGCGCGTCGGCCGTGGCGAGGCTCAGGAACGGCGAGCGCTCGATGAAGGCCCGGCAGTACTTGTCGAGCGCAGGCAGCGCCTTGCGCACCGCGAGGTCCATCGGCTGGCCCATCAGGGCGCGCAGTGCCTCTTCGGTCTCGTACACGGTCGTCGTCATCGCGTCGGTCCCCTCCGGTGTCCCCGGCCCTGCGCGGACTATAGCAAAGGCCCGGCGGCGGACTGAACGGGGAAGCGACACCTCGTCGACATTTGTAGCCTGACGAGTGCGGCGAATCCGGGATCCGGCATTGCCGAGCGCACCGAGGCGTGACTCCGATCGCAGTTCGGAGCATACGAGGCAAGCGCCGAGCGGCTCTCTTCGGCGCGGTGATGAGCGCCCTCCGCAGGTCGGGCTAGGCGGCTCACTGGACCTTGAACGCGTCGTCGACCGGCACCTGCATCGTGGTGACGAGCCC
>JBFWSI010000438.1:0-4090 GCA_050248455.1 Gammaproteobacteria bacterium
CGCCCGGGCGCGCGTGTCGCCGAGCGCGTGCCGGTGAAGTTCGGGAAGGCGACCGTGAACCAGAACGTCGTGCTCGAGGGCCTCGAGCCCGGCGACAACGTGGCACTCGCGGACACGACGCAATGGTCGGGCAAGGACCGACTGGTCATCGACTGAAAACAACGGAGTACCGGCAACATGCAGCAGCAAGCCATGATCAGCCTCGAAGGCGTCACCAAGGTGTTCTACACCGACGACCTCGAGACCCACGCCCTCGACGGCATCCACCTGGACGTCGGCAAGGGCGAGTTCCTGTCGATCTCCGGCCCATCCGGTTGCGGCAAGTCCACGCTGCTTGCCATCCTCGGCCTGCTCGACACCCCGACCGATGGCCGATACACGCTGGCCGGCGACGACGTCACCACGCTGACGCCCGCCGCGCGCGCGAAAGTGCGCAACGAGCGCATCGGCTTCATCTTCCAGGCCTTCAATCTGATCGGCGACCTGACCGTGCTGCAGAACGTCGAGCTGCCGCTGACCTACCGCCAGAACATGCACGCCGACGAGCGCCGCAAGGCGGCGCTCCACGCGCTCGAGCGCGTCGGCATGTCGCATCGCGTCAACCATCACCCGGCGCAGCTCTCGGGCGGCCAGCAGCAGCGCGTTGCGGTTGCCCGTGCGCTCGCCGGCAAGCCCTCGATCCTGCTGGCCGACGAACCAACCGGCAACCTCGACTCCCGCAACGGCGAGGCGGTGATGAACCTGCTGCGCGAGCTGCATCGCGAGGGCTCGACGATCTGCATGGTGACCCACGACCCGCGCTACGCGGATTACGCGGACCGCAAAGTGCAGCTGTTCGACGGCCGCGTCGTGGACGAGAACACGCTGATCGACCTGTCGTCGCGTCGCGCGGCCAAGGCCTGAGGGAATACTCATGCGCGGATTGATCGAAGAACTGAAGGCGGCAGTCTCGGGCCTGGCGCGGGTACCAGCCTTCACGGCGCTCGCTGTCGGCGTGCTGGGGCTCGGCCTCGGCGCGGTGATCTTCATGTACGGTGTGGCCGACACGCTGATGCTGAAGCCACCGCCGTTCCCGAACGCGGAACGCCTCTACACGATCGTGACGATCGACGGCCAGACCGCGGGCGACTACGACCAATCGATGCTCCCGCGGGACTACCTGCGCATACGTGAAGCGCAGACCCAGTTCGAGGCGATGGGTTCCATTTACGTCGGCACCACTTACCTGACCGGCGACGGCCAGGCGGAACGCTACGATGGCGGCTTCGCCGATGGCTACATTTTCGACGTGGCCGGCGTCGCGCCTGAACTCGGTCGCATCATCCTCCCGCGCGACACGATCGAGGGCGCGGCGCCGGTGGTGGTCCTGAGCCACGACCTGTGGACCGAGCGTTTCGACGCGGACCCGGCGGTCATCGGTCGCACCGTGCGCGTGAACGGCAAGTCCTCGGAAGTCATCGGCGTGATGCCGAAGGGCTTCACCTTCCCGTCCACCGCGGCGCTCTGGGTCGCGAACCAGCAGGATGCGATGCGCGTTGCGCGCAACGAAGGCGTGGACACGGCGGTCTTCGGCCGGCTGCGCGCCGATGGCGATCCGGACGTGGCGCAGCAGGAACTTGCGCCGGTCGCCGCCGCCATCAAGGCGGAGGCCGGGCAGCAGGCCTTCAACGGCCATTTCGAACTGGTGCCGATCGCCGCCGCCTTCATCGGCGACGATGGCGCGACGCTCATCTGGACGCTGGTGGTCGCGGTCGGATTCGTGCTGCTGATCGCCTGCGCCAACGTCTCGAACCTGCTGCTCGCGCGCTCCGCCTATCGCGTACGCGAGACCACCGTGCGTTCGGCGCTCGGGGCATCGCGCGGCCGGCTGATCGTGCACATGCTGGCGGAAGGAGTGGTGATCAGCGCGCTCGCGACGGCGCTCGGTTTGCTGCTGGGTTCCATCGCGCTCGACGGCATGCAGCTCGCGATGGCGCGGCTGATGGACGACAGCCCGAGCTGGTGGATTTTCAGGATCGACTACCGCGTCGTGGTCGTCGCGGTCGGCGCGGCGCTGCTGTCCACCGTGATCGCAGGCCTGCCGGCGGCGCTGCGAGCTTCGCGTCCCTCGCTCGACGCGTTGCTGCGCGACGGCGGCCGCACCGGCACCGGGCTCGCGATCGGCAAGATCGCCTGGGCGCTGGTGGTCTTCGAGGTCGCGCTCGCCTGCCTGCTGCTCGGCACTGCTGCGATGCTAACGAAGAGCGTGCTGCAGGCGACCTCGAGCGACGTCGGGGTCGAGACTGCCGGCATCATGACCGCGCGCGTCGGGCTGACGGCCGGCAGCTATCCCGAAGACGAGGAGCAGATCCGTTTCTGGGAGACGCTGGTGCAGCGGATCCAGTCCCAGCCCGGCATCCACGCGGCGTCGGTGTCGGACTCGCTGCCCGGACACGGCAGCGGCGACGGCCCGGTTTCGGTCGAGGGGCGCGACTATGGCGATGACTCGACGAAGCCCTTCGTCAACCACCTGACGGTCAGTCCCTCGTACTTTGAGACCTTCCACATTGCCCCGACCCAGGGCCGGCTGTTCGACAGCCGCGACAACAAGGACACGATTCCCGCGGTCGTCATCAACGAGTCCGTGGCGCGCGAGATGTTCCCGGGCGAGTCGCCGCTCGGCAAGCGCATCAAATTCGACCTTGCCGAAAAGGACATGTGGTTCACGATCATTGGCGTCGTGCCGGATGTCGTCATGGACAACGATGGAAAGGTCGATCAGGGCGTTTACGTCTCGGTGCTGCAGCGGCCTGAGCGCTTCATGAGCATCGCCGTGCGCGGCGAGGGCGACCCGCGCTCGCTGGTGGCGCCGATCCGCACCGCGCTTGCCCAGACCAACCCCGACCTCGCACTCTACTGGCTGCGCACCTTCGACGAGTCGCGCATGATCCGCACCGCCGGGTTCCGCATCGTTGGCACGATGTTCGCGGTGTTCGCGGTGATCGCGCTGGTGCTGGCGGCGGCAGGCCTGTTCGGCGTGCTCGCATTCCATGTCGGCCAGCGCACGCGCGAGATCGGCGTGCGCCGCGCGCTCGGCGCGGACGACCGCCGGATCTTGAAGATGATCATGAGGGCGAGTGGCATTCAGGTGGGCATCGGCATCGTGATCGGCATGGCGCTGCTGCCGGTGATGGGCCGGGGTCTCGGCGACATCCTGGACGACGGTCCGTTTGACCCGACGGTGTACTCGCTGGTGCTGCTGGCGATGGTCGTCGTGGCCGTGGCGGCGACCCTTACCCCGACCCGGCGCGCGCTGAAGGTCGATCCGGCCGCGGCATTGCGCTACGAGTGAGGGCCGTGCACGATCCCGCCTGATGCAACCGCGGATACTCATAGCGGACGATCAGGCGGACATCCTCTCGGCGCTGAAGCTCCTGCTGAAGCGCGAGGGATTCGAGGTCGCGACGGCGACGTCCCCGGCCGGCGTGCTGGACGTCGTCGGCCGCGAGCACGTGGACGTCGCGCTGGTGGACCTCAATTACACGCGCGACACGACCTCGGGCGAGGAAGGCCTCGAACTCGTGGACATGCTCCGCAAGCAGCACCCGGAACTCCCGATCGTCGTGATGACCGCCTGGGCGACCGTCGAGGTCGCGGTGCAGGCGATGCGCCGCGGCGCCAACGACTTCCTCGAGAAGCCCTGGAACAACCAGCGACTGCTGAGCGTATTGAAGAACCAGGTGGCACTCGCCCGTGCGCAGCAGCGCGGCCGCCGGCTCGCCGACGAGAACGCGATCCTGCGCGCGAGCGACGGCGCCAACCTGATCGCCACATCGCGGCCGATGCAGGACGTCGTGCGTCTCGCACGCCAGGTGGCTCCCTCCGATGCCAGCGTGCTGATCACGGGCGAGCCGGGTACCGGCAAGAGCCTGCTCGCGCGCCTGATCCACGACTGGTCGGCCCGCGCGGAGAAGTCCTTCATCTCGGTCAATGCCGGCGGCCTGCCGGAGAGCGTGTTCGAGAGCGAGATGTTCGGCCACGTAAAAGGCGCTTTCACCGATGCCAGGACCGACCGCTCGGGGCGCTTCGAGCTGGCCGACGGCGGCACGTT
>JBFWSI010000439.1:0-4082 GCA_050248455.1 Gammaproteobacteria bacterium
TCACTGTTACGCATAGGAAACTTCTTGCTACGGCACATCCAATTCGCATGCTTTCCCCCTTCTTCTAGCGAGCTCGGTTCAGATCAACGAGTAGGCCGGCTGCGCTGTCGTTATCACGCATTCGCTTTTGCCCATGTTCATCGGCCGTTTTGACGATGGCACGGGGTGTTCTGGTGCCCTGCACGTTCTACCGGTTCGGTTAGAGCTTACCGGCGGGACCGCTTCTATCGATATCCACATTCGGCAAAAACAATGGGCTGTCGCGAGTGCAAAAATCGGCGGAATGGACGTCGATACGTCAACGCAAGGCACTGTTCAGTATGAGCGCTGTCGATAAGGCTTCGCATCAAAATTGCGACGCACCATGCGTGTAAACGTGCTGCCATGTCGTGGTGGGCACTAACAACGATCGACCGCCGCGGCGGCGGTCGCACAGGCGCGGCGCGGGCCGGCGTCGACTCAGTACTCGATGACGACGCCGAGTTCGCGCAGGCGCGCCAGCACCGCTGCGCGCACCTTGAAAATCTCTGCCGGCCGCGTTTCGCGGAGCCGGGTGACCTCCGCGACGGTGAACGGCACGAAGTCCGCGGGCAAGGTGTCCTTGCTGAACTCGCGGAGCATCCAGTTGAGGATCTCCGCGACTTCCGCGTTCCCCAACGGCGAATAGGCGATCCCCGGTACCTGAGTCAGGAAGGCGCGACCTTCGGGGATCTTGGCGAAGTGACCCGGGATGCCGTGCAGGGTCGGCACGTCGTTCGGCGTGCTGCCCGAGCCGTCCGGCAGATGGCAGCCCGCACAGTGCAGCAGATAGCTTTGGCGCGCAGCGTCGGAGGCCGTGGCCGGAGCGCCTCCCGCGGCGAGCGCGAGCCCCGTGAACATTGCGACCAGAATCTTGCGCATCGGAGCTTCGCCGGCCGGCGCCTCAGCCCGGCCGCGCCTCCGACACACCGAGCGCGACGGCCACGGTGCAGTGATAGGCGTTCGCCTTGTTGCCCATGCACCAGTTGACGTCGTTGTGCACGCCCATGCGGTAGGCCGGACGCTCGCCGATGTTGTAGTTGCACATGCAGCGGCCGCAGGCCGACACGCCGCAGCAGTCGTTGTACGAAATCAGATAGGCCTTGCCGTCGTTCGGATTCTGGCAGGTGCCGACCCAGGTGACCTTCGAGACTTCGGTGCCGGCGGGGCACTGCGAGATGGAGCCGCCGCAGCAGGTGCACAGGAAACCGTCGAGCGCGCAGTAGCGCCAGTATTCGCAGCTCATGTCGTCGTTGACGTCGCCCCCGCCACCGCCGCCGTGGCCGTGCGGGGCCTGGCCGCCGTGACCGGCGGGCGCCGCCTGCGGCGAGCGATCGAAAGGCAGCACCGGAAACAGCACCGAGGCACCGAGCAGGGCCTTGCCGAGCCGCGCCATCGCGTTGCGTCGCGAGGTCAGCCGCGCGACTTCGCGGGTCTTGTGCTCGAAAAACTCATCGAACCATCGCATAGCCATCACTCCGTTGCGGCGCTCACGCCGACTTCAGGTATTCCTGGACCGAGGACACGCCGAGTTCCTTGGCCGTGAACAGGCTTTCGAGCTGTTCACGCGAATTCACGAGCCCCTTGGCCTTGACCTGACCCGTCTCGTCGATCAGCACCGCCTGCGGCAGGCGGCTGACCTTGTAGGCGAGGCCGAGCTCCGTCGACAGCAGATACGGGAACTCCTCGAGCTTCGCCTGCCGGTAGAACTTCTCCTGCGCGCCGCGCTCGCCGTCGCTCGCCAGCACGATGCGCAGCCAGCTCGCCTCGCTGCGCGCGGTCGACTTCAGGATCGGCAGCAGCTTCTTGCACACCGGGCAGGTCGGCGACAGGAAGAACAGCAGGGTCGAGGTCGCGGCCGGCCTGCCGAGTTCGACGCGGCGGCCGTCGAGGCCGATCAGATCGAAGCTCGGCGCCTGCTCGCCGACCTTCGGCCCGGCGTCGAGGATCAGCGCGCCGACCGGTGCGATGCGTTCGTACAGGATGCCGACCTGGCGCGCGAGGCCGAACACCGCGGCGACGAGGGCGACGACCACCACCGAGAGAACGATCACGGCGGCCCACAGTGTTTCGATCATGCTCCGTCCCGCAGCGCCGTCAGGCGCGGTTGGTTGGCAATCAGTTGGCTCGCCGCGGCGTAGAGTCCGGCGAGCAGCAGGCCGCCGATGACGACGACCGCATAGTCGGCCCAATGCAGCGCACGGGCGCCGCTGCCCAGCGCGCTCGCGGCCAGCAGCAGCGCGAGCACCGCGTTGCGCGCGACCAGCGCCCAGCTCAGGGTCTGATCGCCGCTCGCCCCGCCGCAGCTGCAGCGGATGTCGCTGCGTCCGCGCAGGAGGTTGACGGCGACCGCGGCGGTGACGACGAGCAGCAGGCCGACGCCCGCGAGCGCCGGCCAGGGCCGCGCGAACGAGCTCAGCAGCAGACCGCCGACGAGGAATTCCGCGACGATCAAGGCCAGCGACGCGCTCGGCACCGCGGCGCTGGGGATCAGCTCATAGCCTTCCATCGCCTGCGCGAACAGCTCGCGTTCCCGCCACTTGGACCACGCGCCGCTGACGAAGATTACGCTCGCGGCGAGGCCGACGGCGCCGGCGAGCGCGGGATCGAGTTCGGGCAAGAAGGCTTGCATGGCCGCCGCGCTCGCGCAGGCCGCGCTCAGTGCGTCTCGATCAGGATCGGCGCTTCGCCGAAGCCGTCGACGCGCTTGCCGACCGCGAGCTTCGGCGTCGTCGTGTAGTTGACGAGGCCGGCGGACAGCGGATCGATGGCGAACAGCAGCGGATTCGCGCCGCGACTGACTTCGAGCGCGACGGCATTGTTGCCCTCGACGCGTTCGACGCGCTTCTTCGTCGCGACATCGAAGGCCCAGATCTCCTGCGCCGGATTCTTGTGGCTGCCCTCGACGCCGTTGGGATGCATCGCGACGTAGAGGCGGCCGTTGTCCTTCGACAGCGCGAAGGGCTGGTAGCCGCCGGGGCGCCAGTTGTCCTTGCGATCGGCCTCGTCGAGCAGCGACCAGCTCGCGCCGATCTTGGCGACCGCGCCGCCGAGGTTCGCGGTGTAGATGTCGCCGTAGAAGCTCAGGAAGCTGTACTCGTCGCCGTCGTTGACGGTCTGCGTGAAGACCGGCGACTTGTCGGGATCGAAGAGACGCTCGCTGCGCTGCTGGTCGCTGGGCGTGCCGTCGGCGCCGAGCGTGACGGTCAGCAGCGTGCCGTCGCCGCAGATGGTGGTGAAGCGATTGGCGACGCTCTGCGCGGGCAGGATGCCCCAGCAGCCCGGCGTCGGCACCTCGGTGACGAACTTCGCCGCCTTGCGATCGGTGATCGCGACCGAGCTCGCCGGCGTCGCGTTCTGCGAGATGATGAAGCGGCCGTCGGGCGTGACCGCGATCGTGCCCTTGTACGGCAGGGCCTGGGCGTGCTTCGGCGGGATTTCGATCTCGGCCTTGATCATCAGCGTCTGGCTGTCGTAGACGTCGATCTGATCGGTGCGCGTGCCGCGGTTCAGCTTCGCGAGATAGGTCGTCGCGACATAGATTTCGGAGCGGTCGGGAGACAGGGTCGCGAGCCCGGTGAAGCCGGTGCCGATCATCCCCGTGTATTTCAGGCTTTCGCCGTCGACGATGTGCATGCGGCCGTCGACGATGTGCGAGATGGCGACGTCGGAGACGTAAAGGCGGTAGGGATTGGCCGGCGGCAGCGGCGCCACCGTGATCTGTTCGGGGACGAAATCGGCCGCGTGTGCCGTGCACGCGCCTGCCAGCAGCACCGTCGCCCATGTCCACCGCTTCGCTGTCCGCATCTCAGCCCCCTCTGTCTGCCGTGCGCCACGCGCGTGCCCGGCCTGTGCCCGGTTTTCTGATCAGCCCGATTCTGCGGTCAGTGTAAGGTTTTCGGCCGTTTCCCAATAGCGGAAACTGGCAAGCCGCGTACCTGTTTCACGGGCAGCCGGCACCGGGACCGCGCGGGCCAGGCGTGATGCGCGCTGTACCGGCGCAGCCGCCCGGTGTACTTTGGCGATACGGTACACATGCCGCCGACAACCCGGACGTCCCGACA
>JBFWSI010000440.1:0-4070 GCA_050248455.1 Gammaproteobacteria bacterium
CGGCGCGCGATGGGCCGCACCATCGACGACGATCGTCTGCTCGGCATGGCATGCTGCCGCGAGATCGCGGTGCGGCGCGAGCGTTGGCAGGCGCACCGGCGGTGCCGGGCCGAGCGCGACAGCACGCAGATTCACCACCTCCTTGCTCACCGGCAGCGCAAAGGTGAAGAGCTGCTCGTGCAGCGCATCGAAACGACGGCCCGCGACGTCCAGCACCTCGGCGAGCGTGGCGGCCGCCACCTCGACCGTGAGCTGCAGGCCCTGGCCCTGGTAGCGCAGATCGAGCTCGAACGCGATCGTCTGCGCGGCATCCGGCACGCCTTCCGCGCGCAGCGCAGCACCGGCCTGTGCGCCGAGCTCGTTCAAGCGCGCCGCGATCTCGGCGTTCGAGCTGTCCTCGAAGCGCCGGATGAAGGTGCGCGAGGCCTCGTCGCGCAGCCGCGTCGTCGCATCGCCGTAGGCACACAGCACGCCGGGGCCCGGTGGCACGATCACGGGCCAGGCGCCCATCAGGCGAGCGAGTGCGTTGGCATGCAATGGACCCGCGCCGCCGAAGGCGATCAGCGCGAAGTCGCGCGGGTCGTAACCCTGTTCGACGGAGACCAGCCGCAGCGCGCCGAACATGTGTTCGTTGGCAATCTTGTAAATGCCTTCGGCCGCAGCCTGGAGGCTGAGTCCCAGCGCGTCGGCGACGCTCTGCACCGCGGCGCGCGCGCGCGCGACGTCCAGCGTCAGCTCGCCGCCGAGGCGCGCGGCCGCGGGCAGGTAGCCGAGCACGACGTTCGCATCGGTGACGGTAGGCAGTGCGCCGCCCTTTGCATACGCCGCCGGGCCGGGATCGGCGCCGGCGCTCTGCGGTCCCACCCGCAGCGCGCGCGTCAGCGCAGGCACGTGCGCGATCGAGCCGCCACCGGCACCGACCGTGCGCACGTCGATCGACGAGGCGCGCACGACCACATCGCCGACCGTCGTCTCGCGCCGCAGGCGCGGCACGCCATCTTCGATCAGCGCGACGTCGGTCGAGGTGCCGCCCATGTCGAGCGTGAGCAGCTTGCGGAAACCTGCCTGGCCGGCAATCGAGATCGCACCTGCGACGCCGCCGGCGGGGCCGCTCATCAGGAGCTTCACCGGCAGGCGTGCTGCGGCGCCGGCGGAGGACAGGCCGCCATCCGAGCGCAGGATCGACAGCCGCGGCTCGCGCATGCGCTGCGCGAGTTCGCGTTCGAGATTCTCGACGTAGCGCGCGACGCGCGGCCGTACATAGGAGTTCGCGACGGTGGTGACGGTGCGTTCGTATTCCTGCATTTCCGGGATCACTTCCGAGGACAGCGACACCGGGATGCCGGGCAGTGCCTCGGCTGCAATCTCGCGTACGCGTCGCTCGTGCGCATCGTTGGCGTAGGCGTTGATCAGGCTCACCGTCAAGGCCTCGATGCCCGCGGCGGCGAGCCGCGCAAGCGCCGCGCGCAGCGCCGGCTCGTCCAGCGGCGTGACGACCAGGCCGTCCGCGCCGATGCGTTCGCTGGCCTCGATGGTAAGTTCGAGCGCCGCGAGCGGCGCCGAACGCTGATAGACCACCCAGCCGCCGAGGCCACCCGGCACGAAGGAGCGTGCGATCTGCAGCACCTGCCGGTGACCGCGGGTCGTCACCAGGCCGACGCGCGCGCCGGTGCCGGTGAGGAGGGTGTTGGTCGCGACCGTGGTGCCATGCATCACGTGGCCGACGTCGGCGGGATCGATCCCGGCCTGCGCACAGGCGCGTTCGATGCCGAGGATCACGCCGCGCGAGCTGTCCTCCGGCGTGGACGGAACCTTTGCGGTGTGGATCGCCCCGCTCAGCTCATCGATCAGCAGCACGTCCGTGAAGGTGCCGCCGACGTCGACGCCCAGTCGATAGTGCGCTGCCAAACTTGCCACCCCCTACTGACTCGTCGCCTGCCAGCCGTCGCGCCGTCAGCGGAGCATAGAACGGCGCTCGCACGTGCCGCCAGCGCCATGACGGTGCTAACCTGCAGTGGCGCGTCCGCGCATGAACCAGACGGAGCAGAGGCCATGCAACAGACCACCGGTCCGCACGCCCAGACTGCGCACGCCGTGCTGCCGCAGACCAGCCATGACGAATTCGCGCGCCAGGAATTCGTGCGCGCGTACAAGCAATACCTCGTCCATCACGTGCACGGCGGCAACCGCGAACGCTACGAGCACGCGGTGAAACCCGCCTTCGAACGTGCGCACGGCCGCGCGCCGCGCGATCGCTTCGAAGTGCGTGACGTGATGGAACGCGACGGCTACTGGCAGATGTTCAGCACCTTGCTGCGCACCAGCCAGGAGATGATGTGGTCGGCCTGCCAGATCCCGGTCGAGCGCGATCTCGAGGCGCTGAATGCGCGCGTCGGCGCGGTCGCCGCACGCGGCGCGACGGGCGGGAGCCTGCGTCTCGATCCCACGCTCGAAGTGCCGCGCTACCACACGGCGGTCGACATCCACTGCCAGCCCGGCGGCTACCACACGGAAGCGGTGAGCGGCGATGCGGCACC
Source organism: Gammaproteobacteria bacterium (assembly GCA_050248455.1). GTDB lineage: Bacteria > Pseudomonadota > Gammaproteobacteria. The sequence goes on from JBFWSI010000440.1 coordinate 2,538, forward strand.
GGGCATGGTCTATGACCGCGCGGTGCATGTGTATGCAATGGGCCAGATGGGGCCGTTCAACGACGACATGGGCGCGAGCATCGTGCTGTGGCTGCAAAAGCAGCATCCGGACTTCAGGCCGCGTCGCATCCTCGATCTCGGCTGCTCCGTCGGTCACAGCACCGTGCCGTACGCACAGGCCTTCCCCGACGCGGAGGTGCACGCGATCGATGTCGCCGCGCCGATGCTGCGCTACGCGCATGCGCGCGCCGAGGATCTCGGCGTCGCGATCCATTTCTCGCAGCAGAACGCGGAAGCGACGGATTTTCCCGACGGCCACTTCGATCTGATCGTCTCGCACATCCTGCTGCACGAGACCTCGGAGAAGGCGATCCACGCCATCGTGCGCGAATGCCACCGCCTGCTCGCGCCGGGCGGCTTCATGCTCCACGCCGAAACCCCGCCGTACGCCGGCATGGATGCCTTCGACGCGTTCATGCTCGACTGGGACACGCGCTACAACAACGAACCCTTCTGGGCTCGCTCGCACGAAATCGATCTGAAGGCGCTGTCGGCGCAGGGCGGTTTCGACCCGGCGCAGGAGTTCGAGACGCTGATCCCCAGCGCCTTCCAGATCGCGGAAGCCTCGCGCTCGAAGGTGTTCCAGGGCGGTGACTTCGGCGGCGGCGGGCTGTGGTTCGTGTACGGCAACCGGCGTTGAGGCAGCAATCATGGACCGCCGACTGAAGCGCAAGGCCCGCGGCGAGCGCCCCTATTTCTTCGACGACCCGAGCGTCGACAAAACGGTCGCGATGATCATGGGGCTCGCCGGCGAGGTGGCGGTGCTGCACGACCGCCAGGACACCGTCGAGCGACTGCTCGAGGCGCGCGGCCTACTGACGCGCGCCGAGATCGAGGCCTTTAGCCCGCCGGCCGCCGTCGCCGCCGAGCGCGCGGCGTGGCGCGAGCGCTTCCTCGGCGAAGTGCTGCGCATCGTCGAAATCGAGCTCGAAGCCGCCCGCGCGGGCGACCGCGCGCCCTACGCCGAGGCCATCGAGACCGTCACGCGCGATCTGCCCCCGCGCGACACCTGATCTCTCCCCCGCTGCGCGGTGGCGCGCAGCCACCGCCCCTGCCTTCATGTGGGCGCTTGCCGGCAGTCCCTGCCGGCACGGGCGCGCGCATCTCAAGTCGGCTTCGGCCCCCGCCGATAGAGTGACGCAGGGGCCGGACCACCACAGGAAAAGAACCGTATGGCGCTGAATATCAAAGACTATCGCTTCCTCATCATCGATGACCTCCGCGAGATGCGCATGACCGTCCGCGGCATGCTCGACAGCCTCCAGGTCAAGGTGATGCACGAAGCCAAGTCCGGCGACGAGGCGCTGGAGATCCTGTCCAAGAATCCGGTCGACGTGGTGCTCTGCGACTACAACCTCGGCGAGGGCCGCGACGGCCAGCAGACGCTCGAGGAAGCGCGAGGCCGCAACCTGCTGCTGCCGACCGCGGCGTGGATCATGATCACGGCCGAGCAGGGGATGAGCAGATCGGAAG
>JBFWSI010000441.1:0-4060 GCA_050248455.1 Gammaproteobacteria bacterium
GCCGGCTACGTCGGCGAGGACGTCGAGAACATCATCCAGAAGCTGCTGCAGAAGTGCGACTACGACGTCGAGAAGGCGCAGACCGGCATCGTCTACATCGACGAGATCGACAAGATCTCGCGCAAGAGCGACAACCCGTCGATCACGCGCGACGTGTCCGGTGAAGGCGTGCAGCAGGCGCTGCTGAAGCTCATCGAGGGCACCGTCGCCTCGGTGCCGCCGCAGGGCGGTCGCAAGCATCCGCAGCAGGAATTCCTGCAGGTCGACACTTCGAACATCCTGTTCATCTGCGGCGGCGCCTTCGCGGGCCTGGACAAGATCATCCGCGACCGCTCCGAGAAGGGCGGCATCGGCTTCTCGGCCGAGGTCAAGAGCAAGGACGACCGCAAGACCACCGGCGAGATGCTGCACCAGGTCGAGCCGGAAGATCTGATCAAGTACGGCCTGATCCCCGAATTCGTCGGCCGCTTGCCGGTCGTCGCGGTGCTCGACGAGCTGCACGAGGAGCAACTCGTGCAGATCCTCACCGAGCCGCGCAACGCGCTGACCAAACAGTACGGCAAGTTGTTCGAAATGGAAGGCACGGCGCTCGAGTTCCGCGAAGACGCGCTGCGCGCGGTGGCCCGCAAGGCCGTCGAGCGCAAGACCGGCGCGCGCGGGCTGCGCTCGATCCTCGAAGCCAACCTGCTCGACACGATGTACGACCTGCCGTCGCTGAAGAGCGTGTCCAAAGTGGTCGTCGACGAAGCTGCCATCAACGGCGAGTCGAAGCCGCTCGTCATCTACGAGGGCGCCGACATGCCGAAGGTGGCTGCCGATTGAGCAGCCTCCTGCGGGTGTCGACACGACACGACCCGCTCCCCAGTACACCGGCCGGACCTTCCGGCCGGTGTTCCGCATCCGAACTTTCCGTTACCGTGGCCAGCCGGGGGCGCCTTGCGTCCGCGCGCCCGGCCGCCGCGTGAGGGCTTTCCACGATGACCGATAAAGCCAGTCATTTGCCGGTTCTGCCGCTGCGGGACGTGGTGGTCTATCCGCACATGGTCATCCCGCTGTTCGTGGGCCGCGACAAGTCGATCAAGGCGCTCGAGCGCGCGATGGACGAGACCAAGCAGATCCTGCTCGTCGCGCAGAAGAGCGCGGCCGACGACAACCCGTCGCCGGAGGACATCCACACCATCGGCACGGTCTCGAACATCCTGCAGCTGCTGCGCCTGCCCGACGGCACCATCAAGGTGCTGGTCGAGGGCGTGCAGCGCGCGCGCATCGTCGACTTCGAGGATCTCGGCCACATGTACGCCGCCGGGATCCAGGCGCTGGAACCCGAACCGATTCCGGAGCGCGAAGGAGAAGTGCTGTCGCGCTCGCTGCTGAACCAGTTCGATCAGTACGTGAAGCTCAACAAGAAGGTGCCGCCGGAGATCATCTCCTCGCTGTCGAGCATCGACGATCCCTCGCGGCTCGCCGACACGATCGCCGCGCACATGTCGATCAAGCTCGCCGACAAGCAGCGCATCCTCGAAACGGTGGACCTGCGCGAGCGTCTCGACCAGCTGATCGTGCTGATGGAGACCGAGATCGATCTGCTGCAGGTCGAGAAGCGCCTGCGTGGCCGCGTCAAGAAGCAGATGGAGAAGAGCCAGCGCGAGTACTACCTGAATGAGCAGATGAAGGCCATTCAGAACGAGCTCGGCGAGCTCGAGGACGGCGTCAACGAGTTCGACGAGCTCGCCCGCCGCATCAAGCGCTCCGGCATGCACAAGGAGGCGCGCGCGAAGGCCGAGGCCGAACTGAAGAAGCTGCGCATGATGTCGCCGATGTCCGCCGAGGCGACGGTGGTGCGCAACTACATCGACTGGATGCTCAACGTGCCGTGGAAGGCGCGCTCGAAGATCGGCTGCGACATCAACCGCGCCGAGCAGATCCTCGACGAGGATCACTACGGCCTGGAGAAGGTCAAGGAGCGCATCCTCGAGTACCTCGCGGTCCAGCAGCGCGTGAAGAAGATGAAGGGCCCGATCCTCTGTCTCGTCGGGCCGCCGGGTGTCGGCAAGACCTCGCTGGGCCGTTCGATCGCGCGCGCGACGAATCGCAAGTTCGTGCGCATGTCGCTCGGCGGCGTGCGCGACGAGGCCGAGATCCGCGGCCACCGCCGCACCTATGTCGGCTCGATGCCGGGCAAGATCCTGCAGAACATGGCGAAGGTCGGCACGCGCAATCCGCTCGTGCTGCTCGACGAAGTCGACAAGATGGCGATGGACTTCCGGGGCGATCCGGCCGCTGCGCTGCTCGAGGTGCTCGATCCGGAACAGAACTCGACTTTCAACGATCACTACCTCGAGGTCGACTACGATCTGTCCGAGGTGATGTTCGTGACGACGGCGAACAGCCTGAACATTCCGGCGCCGTTGCTCGATCGCATGGAGGTGATCCGTCTCGCCGGCTACACCGAGGACGAGAAGGTCAGCATCGCGCAGAAGTACCTCATCCCGAAGCAGATGCAGGCGAACGGGCTGAAGGAGGGCGAGATCAGCTTCGCCGAACCCGCGCTGCGCGACATCATCCGCTACTACACGCGCGAAGCCGGCGTGCGCAATCTCGAACGCGAGATCGCGAACGTCTGCCGCAAGGTCGTGAAGCAGGTGTCGCAGAAGCCGAGCGAGAAGAGCGCGGCGATCACCTCGAAGTCGATCGAGAAATATCTCGGCGTGAAGAAGTTCCGCTTCGGCCTCGCCGAGGAAGAGGATCGCATCGGCCAGGTCACGGGCCTCGCCTGGACCGAAGTCGGCGGCGATCTGCTGACGATCGAAGCGGCGATTGTTCCCGGCAAGGGCAAGGAGACCTACACCGGCCGCCTCGGCGACGTGATGCAGGAATCGATCAAGGCCGCGCTGACGGTGGTGCGCAGCCGCGCCTCGTCGCTGGGCATCAAGCCCGACTTCTATCGCGAGGTCGACGTCCACTTCCACGTGCCGGAAGGCGCGACGCCGAAGGACGGCCCGAGCGCGGGTGTCGGCATGTGCACCGCGCTGGTGTCGGCGCTGACGGGCATTCCCGTGCGCGCCGACGTTGCGATGACGGGCGAGATCACGCTGCGCGGCGAAGTGCTGCCGATCGGCGGCCTGAAGGAGAAGCTGCTGGCGGCGCTGCGCGGCGGCATCAAGACCGTCGCGATCCCGCGCGAGAACGAGCGCGAGCTGAAGGAGATCCCCGCGAACATCAAGCAGGGGCTGGACATCAAGCCCGTGCGCTGGATCGACGAGGTCCTGACGCTGGCGCTGCAGCGCATGCCGGAACCGCTCGCCGCGCCTTACGAAGCGCCGAAGCCGGCGGACGATCAGGCGGGCGATCAGGATCTGATACGCGCGCACTGATTCGAGAGGGAAGGCCGGATGGACGAGTCCGTTCCAGCCTCGGCGAGTGCGGCGCACGGCCGGGCTCGCCGCTGCGAATCGAGTGCTGGCCGCACGTGATTCGCGAGCGGGGCCATCCGTGGCCAGCGGCAACTCTGCTTGGTGCAGAGTTTCCTTGATCCAGAACGGCGCCGGGCCGCGTGCCCGGTGCATCCCGGCGTCGTGCGCCCGCGCGACGGCCATCGCTACGATGAATTGCAGGGGGGAGAATGAACAAGGCGGAACTGATCGATGCCGTCGCCGAAGCGGCGGACATCTCGAAGATGTCGGCCGGTCGCGCGGTGGATGCGGCGCTCGACGCCATCGCGCGCGCGCTGAAGCAGGGCGATCAGGTCTCGATCGTCGGGTTCGGCACCTTCGCCAAGAAGAGCCGACCGGCACGGACCGGACGCAACCCGAAAACCGGCGAAGCAATCGAGATCGCGGCCGCCAATGTGCCGGTATTCAAACCTGGAAAAGGCCTGAAGGATGCGCTAAATTAGCGCCCCCTTCGGGTGCTCGGGTGCTTAGCTCAGCCGGGAGAGCGTCGCCCTTACAAGGCGAAGGTCGTGGGTTCGATCCCCTCAGCACCTACCAGAGAAGGTCATCGGAGTGGTAGTTCAGTTGGTTAGAATACCGGCCTGTCACGCCGGGGGTCGCGGGTTCGA
>JBFWSI010000442.1:0-4054 GCA_050248455.1 Gammaproteobacteria bacterium
GTCGCGCGCGAGCTCGGCGTCGCGCGCAGCACGCTGTACAGAAGCTCGACTTCTACGCGCTGCGTCCGAAAGCCTGAACCCACGCGCCGCGCGCTGTCCGGGATCCGGACACTCGCCGGACAGCTGTCCGGCGGCACTACACCGCTCATCCTCGATGTAAGGGTCTACGAGCGCCTTGAGCGTTGAACGGAAGCGCGTAGATGGCCTGGCATCGACCGTTCGATGGTGCATGTCCGCGTAGAGAATTTCTTCTTCGTCATGCCCGCGCAGGCGGGCATCCACGCAATACCTCGGCGTCCGACGCAGGAAAAGCCTCGTCTTAGGGAGATCTCGTGCCGGGCGTGGATTCCCGCTTGCGCGGGAATGACGGATAGGTCGGCGACGTCACTGCGCAGTATCTGCGCTCAGCTGTTTACTCCGCGCATTTTCCCTTCCTCTCACTGGCACGGCGCTTGCGAAGCAGACCATCGACCGCGATCCGCGGCGCGACGTTCCGGGAGAAGAAGCATGGCGACGATCGAAGAGCAGGTGCACGCGACGACGCGCACGCGCCGCACGCTGCGGCAGATGTTCGAGGAGCGCGACCGCCTCACGCACGAGAGCGGCCACTACTACGGCATCCGTGAACTGACGCTGCGCGACTCGGACCCGCTGAAGTTCGAGCGCTTCTATTCGCGGCTGCATACTTGCGTGCTCGCCGCGCGCGAGGTCGCGCGCTACGTCGCGGCCAGCCCCGGCGGGCGCGAGATGGGCGAATCGCTGTGGGCGCTGACCACCGCCGAGGGCGACTCGCTCGCGCTGTCGCTGGGCTTCTTCTCGCACACCGCGGCCTTTCCCGTCGCCGTGCGCTACATGGCGACCGAAGGCTTCGACGATAACCCCGGCATCCGCGACGGCGACATCTTCTGCACCGACGACGGCCTGACCGGCGGCGCGCCGCATCCGGGCGACACCTACAGCTACGTGCCGATCGCCGTCGACGGCGAGATCATCGCCTGGGCCGTCGGCCTCAATCACATCATGGAGGCGGGCGCGCCGGTCGCCGGCAGCTGGCCGGGCTTCTGCGTCGACACCTTCATGGACGGCTTCGTGTTCCCGCCGATGAAGACCGGCGAGAACCTGAAGCAGGCGACGTGGTGGGAATCGCTGTGGAAGCGCCGCACGCGCGCCGGCAGCCTCAACATCCTCGACGACAAGATGCGCCTCGCCGGCTGCGCGATGGTGCACAAGGGCATCCACGAGATCGTGCAGGAGTTCGGCCTGCCCTACTACAAGCGCGCGGTGCGCGAGGTGATCGAGGAAAGCCGCCGCATGGTCCTCGACAACATCAAGGCGCTGATGATTCCCGGCACCTACACCGGCTGCGCCTTCCGCGTCGCGAAGTACAAGGGCATGCAGAAGATCTGGTCGCAGGCCGATCGCGACAACCTCATCCACATCCGTCAGGCGCTGTCGGTCGACGCGCAGGGCCGCATCGCGGCCGATCTCGAAGGATCCTCGCGCTGGGGGCATCACGCCTTCAACGGCTACCCGGGCGGCGCCGACTGCGCGCTCTATCTCGCGATGACGAACACCTTCTCGCACAACACCAAGGTGACGGCGGGGCTCAACCTCACCGTCACCAGCCACTACCCGCGCGGATCGATCTACAACCCGGACAACGACTACGCGAGCTTCGCCAACATCTGGGCGCAGTCGATGGCGATGAACAGCGTCAGCTTCTATTCGATCAACCGCGCGCTGTTCGCGCGCGGCTATCTCGAGGAGGCCTTCGCGACCGACGGCGACTGGGACGGCGTGCAGGGCGCGGGTGAGCTCGCCGACGGCACGCCCTACGGCTTCACGAACTTCGAGTACGTCGGCGGCGTCGCGACCGGCGCGTTCTGCTACCGCGACGGCGAGCCCGTGACCTGGGCCGAATGGACGCAGCTGTGCAACATCGGCAACGCGGAGGAGTTCGAGTACCTGATCCCGACGATGTTCTACCTCGGCCGCAAGACGCTGTCGGGCTTCTGCGGCCACGGCAAGTTCCGCGGCGGCCTCGGCCAGACCTCCGTGCACTGGATCGTCGATCCCGGCAAGCACCTCGGCATGAGCCGCGGCGGCGCCGGCACGGCGATGACGACCTTCACCGCGACCGGCATGAGCGGCGGCTATCCGGCCCCGAACTGCTTCCACGTCACCGCGCGCGGCACCAACCTGCAGTCGATCGTCGACGCCGGCGGCCACACGCCGCGCGACGCGATGGAGGTGATCGAATTCGCCAGCGACGGACGCCTCGAGGTCGATCGGCTCGAGATCTGGAAGTACGACCCGCCGGAGCTCCAGATGCAGCACAACGACCTGTGGGCGAACGCCGCGGGCGCGGCCGGCGGCTGGGGCGACCCGCTAGAACGCCAGCCCGAGCTGGTGCTGAAAGACTTGAACGATGGCTCGATCGCGGCCGACTTCGCCTGCGCGTTGCACGGCATCGTCGCCGCGCAGGACGCGGACGGCAGCTGGGTGCTGGACGCGACGGCGACCGAGGCGCGACGCGCCGCGATACGCCGGCGACGCGCCGGCGCCCGCCCCGTCGCCGAGTGGTGGCAGGCGGAGCGCACCCGCGTGCTGGCGCGCGACTTCATCGAGCCCGTCGCCGACATGTATCGCAGCTGCGCCAGCTTCCCGAAGTTCGACGCCGAATACCGGGCCTTCTGGCAGCTGCCCGACGACCACCAGATCTGACGCGACCTCGAAGCAAGGGAGAACCCGCATGAGCGCAGTCGACAAAGACCTGATCCGCCAGCTCGTCGAGGGCAGCATCAGCCGCGACAACGCACGCCAGCTCATCCGCATGGCGCGCAAGGATCACGAACGCTTCTTCAACTACCTCGAGGTGCTGCAGGCGCGCGTGCACTGGCGCGAGCGCATCCTGCTGCGCATCGCCGATCACCTCTACATCGTCGCCAAGCCCGGCGGGGGTCGCGTCGTCAAGTGCGACTGCGGCCGGGAATTCGGCGACTACCGCCACAACTGGAAGCTCGCGGCGCTGATCAACGTGCGCCGCACGCACGAGGAATTCGCCGAGGTCTATCACCCGGCGCCTGCCTGCCCCGAGCCGGACTGGCAGGAGATCCGCGAGTACTACTGTCCGCAGTGCAGTGCGCAGCTCGCCGTCGAGGTCGTGCCGCCGGGCTATCCGATCGTCATGGAGATGCTGCCCGATCTCGATCGCTACTACCGCGAGTTCCTCGGCCGCCCCCTGCCGGACGAAGCGGCGGACTGGTACCGCGACGACACCTCGCTGACGACCCGGCAATGGCGCGACGCCGCGTCGGCCGCATGAACAGGAGCAGCCTGCGATGAACATGCAAACGACTTCCCGCCCCGGCACACCGCGCGAGTACATCCTCGCTCTCGATGCGGGCGGCACCATGACCGACACGATCCTCGTCAAGGGCGACGGCAGCTTCACGATCGGCAAGTCGCTGACCAACCGCGAGGACGAAGCCTCGAGCTACACCGAGTCCGTCGCCGACGCCGCGCTGCAGATAGGCCTCGACTCCCGCACCGTGCACACGAACTGCGCGGTATCGATCTACGCCGGCACCGGCATGCTGAACACCATCCTCACGGGCCGCGGCCGCAAGGTCGGCCTGCTCGTGACGCGCGGCTTCGAGCACATCACGGTGATCGAGGGCGGCCTGACCTATCTCGGCCAGACCCAGGCCGAGATCCTGCACCAGCAGCTGCACGAGCACACGCGGCCGCTGGTCGAGCCGCGCAACGTGCTCGGCGTCGCCGAGCGGATCTGCGGCGGCAGCTACTTCTCCGGCTCGCACCGTGCGCCGGGCGAAGTGCTGATCCCGCTGAACGCCGACGACGTCCGGCGCGCGACCGCGACCTTGCTCGAGCGCGACGTCGAAGTCATCGGCATCATGTTCCTGAACTCCTTCATCGCACCGGCGCACGAGCAGCAGGCGCGGCGCATCGCGGAGGAAGTGATCGCGGCGGCGGGACGCAAGCTGCCCGTCGTCTGCTCGGCCGACGTCGCGCCCGTCTCGCGCGAGAACAA
>JBFWSI010000443.1:0-4050 GCA_050248455.1 Gammaproteobacteria bacterium
CAGATGCGAGACCGAGAATCCGCTGAGCCCCGCCTTCGGCTTCGCGCCGCGCCCCGTCGCGCCCTCGTCGCGGATCTCGCCGCCCGCGCCGGTCGAGGCGCCGGGGTAGGGCGAGATGCCGGTCGGATGGTTGTGCGTCTCGACCTTCATCAGCAGCGCGATTTCCTCCGGCGAGGTCGCGTAGCGGCGCGTCGCCGGATCGATCCACTGCCGCTGGCCGACGTAGCCGCGCGTGACGGCCGCGTTGTCGCGATAGGCGGACAGCACGTCGTTCGGATGCGCGGCGTGCGTCGCGCGGATCAGCTGGAACAGACTCGCGTCCTGCGTCTCGCCGTCGATCGCCCAGGCCGCGTTGAAAATCTTGTGGCGACAGTGCTCGGAATTCGCCTGCGCGAACATCATCAGCTCGGCATCGGTCGGATCGCGGCCGAGCTCGGCATAGCGCGCGGCGAGATAGTCGATCTCGTCGTCGGCGAGCGCGAGGCCCAGCGCGCGATCGGCCGCGCGCAGCGCTTCCGCGCCCTGCGCAGCGAGCGGCACGGCGACCAGCGGCCGCGCGGCCGGCGCGACGTCCTCGCGCAGTTCGGCCAGCGCGGTGGTCGCGAACTCGGTCATGCGATCGTGCAGCGCCGGCGCGAGCAGGAGGGCGTTGTCCGGCGTCGCGCCGGCGATGTCCCAGCGGATCGCGCGTTCGAGGCGCGCGATGGCGGTGAATCCGCAGTTGTGCACGATGTCCGTCGCCTTGCTGGCCCACGGCGACATCGTGCCGAGGCGGGGCGCGGTGTAGATCGCGAAACCAGGTTCGTCCTCCGTCCCCTCTTCGGCACCCAGGAGCGCGCACAGTCGGGCTTCGGCTGCCGCGGCGGGGGCTTCGTCGCTCCACACCAGATAGAGATAGCGGGCTTCGATCGCGCCGGCAGCCGGCAGCTGCGCGGCGAGCGTGCGCCGTATGCGATCGAGACGAAAAGCGGAAAAGGCCGCGGGGCCGCGATAGAGGCGGGCCCTCGCGCGCGTATGGTTCTGCATGGAGCGTGGCCTTCGTGGTGCTGGCGTGAGACGGCGCCGCTCGCACGGCGCGGCGCACAGTTTACACCGCCGCGGCGAGGCCGGCCGCGTTCAGGGCACGAGATCGACGCGCAGCCAGACGCCCGTGTGCGTGTTCGCCTGCCGGCGCGTGCGGGCGATGATTTCGTCCTGCATGCCGACGCTCGTCTCGGCGGTGCCGCCCAGCGGCAGCCATTCGCCGAGCCGCCCCGTGACGACGGTGTCGACGCCGCTGGTCGCGAGACGGCCGCCGTCGTCCTGCGCGAAACGCTGCTGCTGCGAGGAAATCTCGACCTGCACCTCGTCGCCGCGCAGCCGCGGCGTCACGTAGAAGCCGCTCTGCGCCTCCCGCCAGTCCAGGCTCTGTTGCGCGTCGGGGCCGTAGGGCGTCCAGCGTCCGTCCACGTAGGGCTGGCGGCGCGCGTCGACGTCCGTGATCCAGGCGCTCGCGCCGTCGACCGTCAGTACGGACTGCAGCTGTGCGCCTTCGTCGCGGCCCTGCGTGCGCGCGATGCGCGCTTCGGCGGCAGCGTCCGGCCCGCCGGGCGGGCGGCCGATCGCGAGGCCGCCGTCGCGCCCGCTCACCGCGGCACCGATGTCGTAGCCGTCCCAGGCGCCGTCGTCGATCCGCGCGTGCGACACGGACACGCGCAGGCGCTGCGCGCGCCTGTCGAAGGCGGCGAGCGCGGCGCGGATCTCGGCGAGGTTCGCGGGCGAGGTGCGGACAATCAGCTGCTCGCCGCTGCCGGTCAGCGTGGCGCCCGGTTCGAGCAGCGGCTCGAGGAGAGGACGGAGCTCGTCGTAGAGACGATGTTCGAGCCGGATGACCGTGAGCTCGGCGCCGCCGTCCTCGGCCGGCAGCGGCCCCGCGACGAGCAGGCCCGCCAGCGCGAGCGCGGCGAGCATGCGCCTCACAGGTGCAGGCGACGCAGATTCGGATCGGCCTGGGCGCGCTGCCATAGCTCGTCGAAGCGGTTCGTCAGGTGCGTCGCGAAGCGCGGATCGTGGAAATTGACCGTGGCCTCGTAGCGATCGCTGAAACGTCGGTGCGCATAGCCGTCGTTATCGGCCACCAGCCAGGCCTCGTTGAAATCCCGGTGTTCCGGCGCCGGCACGCGCAGCTCGATGTAGCTCGACAGACGCTGGGCGAGCGGCACGAGCCGATGGCCGTGGGTGACGAGAGGCGCGGGATCGAGGACCAGCACCCGCACGCGGGCCCGGGTGCTGCCGAGCACGAGCCGTTTGACGGCGTCGACGAAGTCCTCGCGATCGCAGAGCGGCGGATCGAGGTGACGGCTGACGAGATCGAGCGTGCGGCGTGTCTGCTGCGCGAGCTCGAGCAGCACGCGACGCAGCTCCTCGGCGCGCTCGGTCTCGAACGCGAGATCCGTCTCGCCGAGGACGCGCGGGGCGTCGAGCTCCAGGCCTTCGTGCGGGGCGTCGCCGGTGTCGCGTGTATCGCTCATCGTAACAGCGCCGCCGCGAGATCGGCCGCCGCGCCCGTGTAGTCGGCCGGCGTCAGCGTGCGCAGGCGCGCGCGTTCCTCGGCCGGGATCGGCAGCGTGTCGATGAAGGCGTGCAGGCGCTCGCGATCGATGCGCTGCCCGCGCGTCAGCGCCTTCAGCGCCTCGTAGGAATCGGCGATGCCGTAGCGGCGCATCACGGTCTGCACGGGCTCGGCGAGGACCTCCCAGGCCTCGTCGAGGCCGGCGCCCAGCGCGGCGAGATCGAGCTCGAGCTTGCCGATGCCGCGGCTCACCGAATCGAGCGCGAGCAGCGTATGGCCGAAGCCGACACCGAGGTTGCGCAGCACGGTGGAGTCGGTCAGATCGCGCTGCCAGCGCGAGATCGGCAGCTTCGCGATCAGGTGCTCGAACAGCGCGTTCGCGACGCCGAGATTACCTTCGGCGTTCTCGAAGTCGATCGGGTTGACCTTGTGCGGCATCGTCGAGGAGCCGACTTCGGACTCGACGCGACGCTGCCGGAAATAACCGAGCGCGACGTAGCCCCAGACGTCGCGGCAGAAGTCGATCAGCACGGTGTTCGCGCGCGCGATCGCGGCCAGTGCCTCGGCCAGCGCGTCGTGCGGCTCGATCTGCGTCGTGTACGGGTTCCAGCCGAGCCCGAGTCGCGCGACGAACTGCGCATTGAGGCTCGCCCAGTCGAGCGCGGGATAGGCCGAGCGGTGCGCGTTGTAGTTGCCGACCGCGCCGTTCATCTTGCCGAGGATCTCGGCGCTCGCGATCTGCACGATCTGGCGGCGCAGGCGATACGCGACGTTCGCGAGCTCCTTGCCCATGGTCGTCGGCGACGCCGGCTGGCCGTGCGTGCGCGCGAGCATCGGCGCCGCGGCGTGTGCGTGCGCCAGCGCCGCGATCGCGGCCTCGACGCCGCGCACGGCCGGCAGCAGCGCGAGTTCGCGCAGATCCTTCAGCATCAGTCCGTAGGCGAGGTTGTTGATGTCCTCCGAAGTGCAGGCGAAGTGCAGGAACGGAATCGCGCGGCCGAGCGTCGGATCGTCGGCGCAGACTTCGCGCAGGAAATACTCGACCGCCTTGACGTCGTGGTTGGTGGTGCGCTCGATGGTCTTCACGCGCTGGGCCTGGGTGAGGCCGAAGCCCTCGACGATGGCGTCGAGCCGCTGCAGCTCGGCGGCGTCGAAGGGCGGCAGCTCGGGCAGGTGCGCCACGTTCGCGAGGTGCTGCAGCCAGCGCACCTCGATCAGCACGCGGTAGCGGATCAGGCCGTATTCGCTCGCATAGGGCCGCAGCGCGGCAGTGGCGCGCGCATAGCGGCCGTCGAGCGGCGAGACGGCGGTCAGATCGGACAGCGGCAGGACGTCGGAAGCATTCATGGGACGGGACCGGGATTGCGGGGGAAACGCCGGCGGCGGCGCTGCGCGTTACCTTACGGGCGCGCGTCGTGGCTTGCAACGCGACGCCGCCCTGCGAGACAGCCTGCTAGAATCGCGCTCGCCCCCATTCCCGAGCCCGTTCGCCCCATCGT
>JBFWSI010000444.1:0-4049 GCA_050248455.1 Gammaproteobacteria bacterium
GTGTGCCAGGGGCTCTTCAAGAACCAGATCACCGACTATTCGGAAGGCGATCGCCACCGCAAGATCAGGTTCCTGAATCCCGACATGGGCTACATCAACATCAAGGATCCGATCCCCGTCTACATTTCCGCGAGCGGGCCCAAGGTCGCGCAGATGGCGGGCGAAATCGCCGACGGCGTGATCCTGTTCGGCGCCGTGCACCCGTCGATCGTCAAGTGGATGGTCGACAATGTGAAGATCGGCGCGAAGAAGGCGGGGCGCGATCCGGACAAGATCTACGTGCTGTCGATGACGGCGTTCTACCTGACGAAGAACGAGAAGGACATCGAGACGCGCGAGGTGCGCGAGGCGGTCGGCCCGATGGTCGCTTCCAGCAGCAACATCTTTGCGCTGTCGACGCACCACGATCCGAACCTGCTGCCGGCCGATCTGCGCGATGAGCTGGTCGCCTTCACGAACGTCTACAAGGATCCGGAGGCACCCGTCGAGACGCGGCACCTGAAGCTCTACAGCGGCTACCTGCAGAAACTCCGTCCCGAGCACGAGGCGCTGATGACGGAAAAGATCATGCGCGCCACGACGCTGGTCGGCACCAAGGACCAGATCGTCGAGTCGATCCGCCAGATGCAGGCCGCCGGCGTGCACCAGGTCGCCGTGCAGCCGATCCTCGACACCGACGCGACGATCGATCAGTTCGCCGACGAGATCATGCCGGCGTTCGGGTGAATTCAATCTAGATAGAAGAGCGCAAACGTGCTCCCCTGCGTGTTGTTTACCGTCATTCCCGCGCCAGCGGGAATCCACGCCTGACGAGGCGGTCTCCGTCGGGCGATTCTTCTTGGGCGCCGGGGAAGTGCGTGGACGCCCGCTGGCGCGGGCATGACGCAGGAGGCTTCCACCTGCGCATGCGCTGTCGCACAACCAATGAAGTGTATTTGCGCTCAGCTATATAGCCACGGAGGGCACGGAGAATGACTTTGGTTGATGGCGTTCCACCAGCTGCCGTCAATCATTCTTGAATTCTCCGTGTTCTTCGTGGCCAGACTAAAAGGAGCGAAACGAATGGAACCCACGCTAAGCGACGTGCTCGCGCGCCTGCGACGACTCGAGGACAAGGAAGCGGTGCGCGACACCTGGCTCGATTACTGCCAGCGGCTGGATTCCGAGGACTGGCCGGCGCTCGCGGACGTCTATGCGCCGGACGGCGAGCTCGAGATGGTCGGGCTCGAAGCGCTGGTGCCTGGAATCGACGGCGTGTACCGGGGGCGCGAGGACATCATCGAGCGCTTCTACAAGCCCGCGATCGAGACCGGCGCGAACATCCCGAAAGGCCTGTTCTCGACCGGGCACCTCAGCACCAACATGCAGATCGGGCTGGATGGCGACGAGGCGACGACGCTCGCCTATTTCTTCGAGATCCTCGCCAACGACCTCGTGCTGATCGGCACCTACCAGCACCGCATGCGGCGCGATCCCGATCGCTGGCGCTTCCGCTTCCTGCGCATCTCCGTGCGCTACTACGGTCACCTCGCGATCACCGGCGTCGGCGGCCAGTCGCTGCAGGAGATCCTCGCCAAGCCCGTCTGATCGGCACTTCCATATCGGGCCTGTGTGCTAGCGCATGGGCCGATTCAATTTAGCCGCGGAGGACACGGAGGAAAAAGGGGATTGGCGGGGAGCCGCCGATCCATCGACGCTTCATGTTGGCGCCGGCGCATCCGGACCGCCTAATCAATTCATTTCTTCCTCCGTGGCTATATAGCTGAGCGCAATTACGCTCCACTGGCGTTTCGATAGCGTATGCCCGTGTAGCAACCTCCGACGTCATGCCCGCGCCAGCGGGCATCCACGCACTCCCCCGGCGTCCAGCTCAAAAAAGGAATCGCCCGACGGAGACCGCCTCGTCAGGCGTGGATTCCCGCTGGCGCGGGCATGACGGTAAACGAACACGAGTGGAGCGTATTTGCGCTCTTCTATTAGATTCATTCAACGCATGAACCACGCTACACAGCGACGCTGCCCCTCGCGAGGTACTCGTCGATCTGCTGGCGCAGCTGCTTCTTGTCGAACTTGCCGACGCCGGTCTTGGGCAGGGCGTCGAGGAACACGAAGCGATCCGGCAGCCACCAGCGGGCGATGCCGTGGGTCGAGAGATGCTCGCGCAGCTCGGCGTCGCCCGGGCGCGGCACGGCGGGATCGGCGACGAGGAAGGCGATCGGGCGCTCGATCCACTTTTCGTGGGGCTGGCCGACGACCGTCGCCTCGCGCACGCCGGCGTGGGCCATCAGCGTGTTCTCGAGATCGACCGAGGAGATTCACTCGCCGCCGGACTTGATCAAATCCTTGGCGCGGTCGACGAGCCGGATCACGCCGTCGGCATTGACGGCCGCGATGTCGCCGCTCTTCCACCAGCCGTCGACGAAGCTCTCCTTGCTGCGCGGCTCGTTCAGATAGCTCGTCGCGATCCACGGGCCGCGCACGTAGACCTCGCCGACCGCCTTGTCGTCCCAGGGCACCGCGTGGCCCTCGTCGTCGAGCACCTTCATCTCGACGCCGGGCACGGGCAGGCCCTGGCGCACGCGGATCGCGATCTCGCCGTCGAGATCGAGATCGCGCTGATCGCGCTTGATGCACACGGCGGTCGCGATCGGCGCGCATTCGGTCGAGCCCCAGGCGGTGTAGACGACGACGCCGTGCCGGCGGCGGAAATAGTGCATCACGGAGGCCGGCGTCGCCGAGCCGCCGAGCATCAGCGCGCGCAGGCTCGTGATGTCGAAGGTCTGCCGCTCGAGCAGGTTCATCATGTCGATGCCGACCGTGACCGCGCCGTAGCAGAAGCTCGCGCGGTGCTCCTCGATCAGCTTCAGCAGGTCTTCGGCATGCGGGCGCTGGCCCGGGAACACGAACTTCGACCCCATCCACACGCCGGCGAAGGGCACGCCCCAGGAGTTGACGTGGAACATCGGGGAGATCGGCAGGATGGTGTCGTACTGCGAGATCGCCATGATGTCCGCGTTGCAGATGGCCTGCGAGTGCAGGTAGATGCCGCGATGCGTGTAGACCACGCATTTCGGATTGCCCGTCGTCGCCGAGGTGAAACACATCGAGGCCGGGGCGCGCTCGTCGAGGTCCGGAAACTCGTAGCCGGGATCGCCCTGCGCGACGAGATCTTCGTAGGCATGGATCGGCGCGAGTCTGGTGTCCGGCACGCGCTCGCCGAGCACGACATAGGCCTTCACCGTCTTCAGCAGCGGCGCGATGCTCTCGACCTGCGGCAGCAGATCGGGCGAGAAGAAGATCGCCGTGTCCTCGGCGTGGTTGATGGTGTAGGCGAGATGTTCGTCCGACAGCCGCAGATTGGCCGTATGCAGCACGCGGCCCGTGCAGGGCACGGCGAAATAGAGCTCGAGGTGCTGGTGGTTGTTCCACATCAGCGTCGCGACGCGCGCGCCGGCCGCGACGCCGATGCGATCGAGCGCACTGGCCACGCGGCGCACGCGCGCGCAGTACTCGCGGTAGGTGTAACGGAAGATCGAACCGTCGTCGGCACGCGTCAGCAGCTCGTTGCGCGGAAAGTAGCGCTCGGGACGTTCGACGATGCGCTTCAGGTTCAGGTTGTAGTCGGACACGGGACTTCCTCGGGCTGGATGGAGGCCGGATGCGACCGGCCGGCGAACAGGGGCGGGACTATACTGAAAAACGCCTGCGCGAGTCCTTCCGCTCGCGCTTGAGAACGCGGCTGTCGCCCCCATCTAGTGTCGTGTCCCGCCAATATCTTGCTCTTCTGCCGCCCGCTGCAGGCGGATCGCAAGGCGCCGGCGCGAAGCCATACCGCGAGTATGGAGAGCGACGGCAACGCGGCGAGGCGCCTGCAGCGGGCGGCCCGAAGGGAGCCCAGCAGCCGGCCCGCCGCGGCGTTGCGCCTCCTCGCCGTATTCCCGATACGACTCGTCGGCGCGTCTTGCGGCGAACCGGCCGCTGGGCACAGAAGAGCCAGATATTGGCGGGACACGACACTAGGGACAGGGCCGGCGCACACGTATCATGGA
>JBFWSI010000445.1:0-4027 GCA_050248455.1 Gammaproteobacteria bacterium
GCCTGTCCTGCCACCAGGGCGATGCGAAGCGCCGCATCTCGCATCGAGTCTACGGCGCTGGTCATCCGCGCCTGCGCTTCGAGCTCGACACCTACGGCGTGATCCAGCCCTATCATTTCAATCCCGACGCGGACTACCGCCGCCGCAAGCCGACGACGAGCCATTTCCGGCTGTGGGCCGCGGGCCAGCTCGGCGCCGCGCGCCAGCTGCTCGCGCAGATCGCCGATCCGCGGACCGCACGCGCAGGCCTCTTCCCCGAGCTCGCGCAGTACGACTGTCACGCCTGCCACCAGGCGTTTGGCGACGACCCCGGCTACCGGCCGCGACCGGGCCTGCGCGCCGGCGCGCCGACCTTGAACGATGCGCCGCTGGTCGCGCTGCGCGGGCTCGGTGCCGCGATCGAGCCGGCGCTGAGCGAGCGCCTGCGCGACGAGACCCGCGCGCTGCAGCTGGCCGTCGGCGAGCCCGCGGCCCGCGCGGAAGCCGTCGCCGCGCTGACGCGCACGCTGGACGCGCTCGAACGCCGGCTCGCCGCGCGCAGCGAGCAGGCCGGCGACGGTGCGACCGTCGTGCGCGCGCTGAACGCGATGGTCGCCGAAGAGACGCCGCTGCCCTACACCGCGGCGGAAGCCACCGCGATGAGCCTCTCGACGCTGCTGCTCGCGGAGCGCGAGGCGGATCGGCTCGACGCCGCGGGCTATGCGCGCATCGATCGCGCGCTCGACGGCATCTACGCCGCGCTCGGTGACGAGAAGAGCTACCGGCCCGCGTCACTCGCCGCGGCGGTGGCGTCGCTGGAGCGGGAGCTGCGCCGGTGAAGGAATCCCCGATCCGTACCGATAAGCTCGGCGCGCCCTGCGACGCCGGAACGATCACTGCGCGTGCCGGCAGCCTCGCCGGCCGCAGCGACAGACGAGCTTCGATGCCATGAGCACTGACCGTGACAGTTCGATCGGATCTCGCCGCGGCGCGGGCCGCGCGCGGGCCTGGCGGCGCCTCGCCTGCGTCCTGCTGTGCGCGCTCGCCGCGGGCATGGCGTCGGCGCAGGACGCCGACGAGTCGCCCGCCGCGCCGGCGAAAGCGCTGGGCGTCGTGACCTGCTCGGGCTCGACCTGCCACGGCGCGGCGCAGCCGCTGGCCGAATCGAAGGTCATGCAGAACGAGTTCATCACCTGGCATCGCGAGGATCGGCACGCCCGAGCCTATCGCTCGCTGCTCGGCGAGCAGGGCGAGAAGATCGCGAAGAACCTCGGTCTCGCCAGCGCCGCGAACGCGCCCGAATGCCTCGCCTGCCACACCAACCACGTGCCGACGGAACAGCGCGGCAAGCGCTACAACGTCGCCGACGGCGTCGCCTGCGAAGCCTGCCACGGTCCCGCCTCGAAGTGGCTGGGCATGCACGTGACGGGTGAGGCGAGCCGCGAGGACAACCTGAAGGCCGGCATGTATCCGACCGAGGATCCCGTCGCGCGCGCGCAGCTCTGCCTGTCCTGCCATCTCGGCAGCGCGAACAAGTTCGCGACGCATCGGATCATGGGCGCCGGGCATCCGCGCCTGAGCTTCGAGCTCGATACCTTCACGCAGATCCAGCCCGCGCACTACCGCGTCGACGCCGACTATCGCAGCCGCAAGCAGGTCTACGGTGGTATGCAGGTGTGGGCCGTCGGCCAGACGCTGGCCGCGCAGCGCACGCTGGAGCTCTTCACGAGCCCGAAATGGCAGGGCAACGCGGTGTTCCCGGAGTTCGCGTTCTTCGACTGCCACGGCTGCCATCACCCGATGAGCGAGCAGCGCTGGGCGCCGCGCGCGAGCACGGGCCTGCCGCCGGGCACGGTGCAATTCAACGATGCGAACATGCTGATGCTGCTGTACCTGACGAAGCACCTCGATCCCGCGCTCGCCGAGCAGCTGCACGGCGGCATGCTCGCCCTGCACCGCGCGACGACTGAATCGATGGACGCGACGCAAAAGGCCGCCGCCGATCTGGCCGGCGTGCTCGAGCGCGTCCGCAGCGCCGTCGTCGGTCACGGCTTCGGCCGCGACGACGTGAACGCCGTGCTGAAGAGCCTCGTCGCCGGCGGCATGGCCGGCGACTACCAGGACTACAGCGCCGCCGAGCAGGCGGCGATGGCGATGGCCGCGCTGGTCGATGCGCTGCGCGCGAGCGGCGAGCTCGAAGCGGCGCGCGGTGAACGGCTGGAGGCCGGCGTGAAGGCGCTCTACGGCGTGCTCGAGAACGAGAACGCCTGGCAGCCGGCGCGCTTCGTCGCCGAGCTGCAGAACCTGGAGACGGCGCTGAACTGACGCCATGGTCCAGGCCCGAGTGAAGATCGCGATCGTCGGGGCCGGCCCCGGCGGTCTCTCCGCGGCGGCGCGCGCCGCGGAGACCGGCACCGCGCACGTGCTGCTCGAAGCATCGAAGCAGCTCGCGAACACCATTTTCCGCTACCAGAAGGGCAAGCACGTGATGGCCGAGCCGGCGGTGCTGCCGCTGCGCGCCTCGGTGCCCTTCGAGGCCGGCACGCGCGAGCGCATCCTCGCCGGCTGGCAGGGCGGCGTGCAGCGTCACGGGGCGAACGTGCGCTACGGCGCCGAGGTCACGCAGATCGTGGGCCGGCAAGGCGACTTCAGGCTGAGCCTCGCCGGCGGCGACGAAGTGCGCGCCGAGGCGGTGGTGCTCGCGATCGGCCTGCAGGGCAATCTGCGCCGGCTCGAGGTGCCCGGCGACGATCTGCCCTACGTGCAGTACCAGCTCGACGATCCGGACGAGTACCACGACGAGACCATCGTCGTCGTCGGCGCCGGCGATGCGGCGATCGAGAACGCGCTCGCGCTCGCCGGCCACAACAGCGTGATCGTGCTGAACCGCCGCGACGAGTTCGCGCGGGCGAAGGAAGGCAACCTCAAGGGCATCCTGCGCGCGATCGAGACCGAGGCGCTCGAATGCCTCTACAACGCGAGTCCCGTCGGCGTCGATGCGCTGCCGGAGGGAGATCCGAGCGGGCACCGGCTGCGGTTCCGCGTCAAGACCAGGGAAGGCGAGACCGAGGTGCTGTGCGATCGGATCATCGGTAGGCTCGGCGCGCTGCCGCCGCGCAAGTTCGTCGAGTCCTGCGGCATCCGCTTCCCCAGCGAGGATCCCTCGGCCGTGCCGGCGGTATCGCCGCGCTACGAATCGAACGTGCCCGGCGTCTACATCATCGGCGCGCTCGCGGGTTATCCGCTGATCAAGCAGTGCATCAACCAGGGCTACGAGGTCGTCGAGTTCATCTGCGGGCGCGAGGTCGCGCCGGCCGACGAGGGCCTGCTGCGCGCCAAGTTCGCGAACATCCCGGGCTTGACCAGCGTCGACCAGGCGATCGAATACATCCAGCGTCGCCTCCCGCTGTTCGCGGGCCTGACGCCGCTGCAGCTGCGCGAGTTCCTGCTCGACTCCGACATCCGCACGCCGGCGCCGGGCGAGATCGTCGTCCAGTACAACGACTACACGAATACCTTCTTCTCGATCCTGCGCGGCCAGGTCGACATCCGTCTCGATCCCGAGGATCCGACGAACACGGTGCCGCTGACCGCCGGCAAGTTCTTCGGCGAGATGTCGCTGATCTCCGGCCGCCGTCGGTCGGCGACGATCACCGCCGGCCGCGACTGCATCCTGATCGAGACGCCGCGCCGCTCGATGAACAAGCTGATCCAGTCGGTCGAGTCCGTGCGCCGCGCGATCGACGAGACTTTCCTCGTGCGCGCGATCAAGATGCAGATCGCGCCGGAAGTGCCGGAAGACGAGCTGATCGAGGTCGGGCACACGGCGTCGATCCGGCAGTTCGCACCCGGCGAGGCGCTGTTCAAGGAAGGCGAGCCGGGCGATTCGCTGCACCTCATCCGCTCGGGCTCGGTGACGATTGCGCACGAGGTCGGCGGCCGCGAGATCGTCACGGCCTATCTGCCGTCCGGTCACTACGTCGGCGAGCTCGCGCTGCTGACCGATTCGCCGCGCACCGCGACCGTCCGCGCCGCGGTCGCGACGGAG
>JBFWSI010000446.1:0-4037 GCA_050248455.1 Gammaproteobacteria bacterium
ACGCTCTTCCGATCTTCGGCGGAAAGTACCGCATTCTTCGTGGGCTGACGATGCGCGGCGTCAGGATCCCCGGGGGCGGCCGGTCGCGCAAAATCCGTCGCCGTAACTTGCAGGAGTGCCGGCAGCGCAAGGCCAAACGACTGATCCGGCGGCTTTCCGACGCTGGCACAGGCGTTGCTCCGCGAATCTCGCGGCGGCACCAGCGGCCGCCCGCGACCGGCCGGAGCCCGGCGCCCCCGCCCGCAGGAGAAGCCGATGACCCGACCGCCGTCCGTGACGCTCATGCTTGCCCATACGCCCGATCCCGACGACGCCTTCCACTACTGCGCGCTCGAAACGGGACGCCTGACATTGCCGGCCGGATGGTCGCTCGCCTTCGAGCACCGGCACATCGAGGAGCTCAACGCGAGCTGCCGCGAGGATCGCTACGACGTGTGCGCGATCTCATCGGTGTTCTTTCCGAACATCGACGAGCGCTACGTGATCCTCGGTTCCGGAGCGAGCGTGGGCCGCGGTTACGGGCCGGTGCTCGCGTGTCGCGCCGGCGAGGAGATCGAGGCTCTCGCCGGGCGTCGCGTCGCCGTGCCGGGCGTGTCGACGACCGGCGCCTTCCTGCTCGACTATTTCTACGCCGACTACACGCCGGTGCCGATGGCCTTCGACGAAGTCGAGGACGCAATCCTCGGCGGTCGCGTCGATGCCGGCGTCCTGATCCACGAGGAACTGCTGAACTACCGCGAGCGAGCACTGCGGAAGATCTGCTGTCTCGGCACGCGCTGGGCCGAGCGCACGGGTTTGCCGCTGCCGGTCGGCCTCGTCGTCGCCAAACGCAGTCTCGGCCTGCCCGTCATCCGCCAGGTCGAGAATCTGCTCCACGACAGCATGGCCTGGGCGCTCGCGAATCGCGACGAGGCCATGGTCTTCGCGAGCCGCTTCGGCCGCGGACCGGAGAGTCGCGTGCGCGAGGACTTCGTACGCAAGTTCGCCAACAGCGACACGCTGCTGATGCCGGCCGACGTGCGGTTCGGCCTCGGCACCTTGTACGCGAAGGCCCTGGCGCGCGGTTTCATCCGCCGGCTGCCGGCCCTCGACGTCGTCGATCCGGACGACGATCGCGCGGTCGCCGCCTGATCCGAGACCGCACTCCCGCCTCATGCACGTCCTGCTGAGCGGCGCGACCGGCTATCTTGGCAAGCATCTGCTCGCGCGCTGCCTGCGCGATGGCCATTTCGTCACCGCGCTGGTGCGCGGCGGCGAGCGCGCCCGCCTGCTGAGCGCGCTCGCTCCGTTCGCTCTGCCGGCGCGGCTCACCGACGAAGCGCGTCTCGCGGTCGCCGCCGCCGATCTCGCGCGGCCGGTGATCGACTGCGCGGCGAGCATCCTCGTTCGCGGCCGCCCCGACGTCCTGATCCACGCGGCCGGACTCACGCGCTTCGAGGCCCATCTCGCCGACGATCTCGCGCGCCACAACCTCGGCGGCACGCAGCACGCCTTCGGCCTCGCTCGAGCGCTCGACATCCCGGTCTTCCATCACTTCAGCACCGCGTACGTTGCCGGCACTGCGCGGCGCAGCTTCGGCGCAGGCGATCTCGACGTCGGGCAGGGTTTCCACAATCCCTACGAGGCGACGAAATTCGCCGCCGAGCGCTGGCTGCGCGAAGTCGCGCCGGACAGCGGTACCGCGCTCGTCGTGCACCGTCCGAGCATCGTCGTCGGCGGCCATCCGATCGGTGCGACCCACGCGGTCAGCACGCTCTACACCTTCCTGCAGGCGGTGCGCTTCCTGCGCGAATGCTGTCGTCGCGACGCCGAGCGCGGACGCCACGCGTTCGCGAAACTCGGCGTGCGGCGCAGTGGCGAGGAATTCTACGTGCCCGTGCGCGTCGCCGCCGATCCTGCCGCGACCGTCAACCTCGTCGCGATCGAGGACGTCGTCGACGCGATCTGCGCGGCTTGCGCCCACGCACCGGACGCGCAGGCCGTACACACGCAGGCGCTGACCGGCCACGACTACCCGATCGCGGCGCTGGCACGTGCGATCACGACGACGATGCGCGTGTCCGGCGTGCAGCTCGTGCCCGCCGCCGCGTTCGCGGCCGCACCGCGCAACACCCTCGAAGCGCATTTCCATCGGATCACGCAGGTCTATGCGCCCTACCTCTTCGGATCGCCTCGCTTCGCGCCGCGCCCGTCGGCACGACACATCGACGTCACACGCCTCACGCGCGATTACCTCGCGCAGATCCATAGCCCGTCCCCGGCGCCGAGCCGGGTGCGTTGCGAACCCGGCCTCGGCGGGCTCGCGCTCGCGACGCTCGGCATCCGCGCGCCGCGCGACTACTTCATGGCGCTGTGCGAGGGCGCGATCGGCCGGCATTTCCTCGCGCACCACGACTACGTCGAGGCCATCGTCGGCTTCCACCTGCACGGAGAGAGCCCCGGCGAATTCACGCTGCGCATCGACGGCGGCCGCGCGGCGCTCGCCGCCGACGCCGCGACGCGGGTCGATTGCCGCTACGAACTCGACTCGGCGCTCTTCATGCGCATCGTGCACGGGGAGGCCGACCTGCGCGCATCCTTCCTCGCCGGCCAAGTGCGGATCGCCGGTGACCTCGAACTTGCACTCAAGTTCGGCGCGCTGCTCGGCCGCTACTACGGCCGCTTCGACGAGCATCTTCTCACGGAGCTCTCGGCGTGAACCGCGCGATTGGCCGCACGCTGGAAATCATCGCGCGCCGACCCGGGCGTCTCGTGCTGCTGTTCGCGCTCGCCGGCCTGTTCGCGCTCGGCGGCGACGGCTTCCGCATCGGCCACAGTTACGAGGACTGGATCGATCGCGACGATCCGTCGTGGCGCGACTATCAGGCGATGAAAGCCGCCTTCGGCGACGCCGACACCGCGCTCGCCGCGTTCCCGCGCACGCTGCTGACGCCGGCCACCATCGGGCGCTACTACGATCTCGTCGACGATCTCCGCGGGCGTGAGGGCGTGCTCGGTCTGTTCGAGCCGGCCGAACTGCTGCTCGGTGCCGACGCCACGACGGCGCCGCTCGCCGCCAACGTCGAAGATCTGCGCCGCGCGTTCGCGACGGCGCCGCCGGACTGGCGCAATGTGCTCGTCTCGCGCGATGGCGACTGGCTGAGCCCGCTGCTGCTGCTCGACCCGGCGCGGCGCGACACGCAGGCGGCAACGCTCGCCGCATTGCGCGAGGGGCTCGCGGCGCTCGGCGCGACACCGCGCTACGCGGGCACGGCGGTGTTCGGCGAGACGCTGAGGCAGGCGATCGCGACCGATCTCGCGCGGGTCGTGTGCCTGCTCGTCGCCACGTCCGCCGCGCTGCTGCTGTGGTTCTTCCGCGATCCTCTTGCGCTGCTCGCGATCTTCGCCAGTCTCGCGCTGTCCGTCGTCTACGCGCTCGCGCTGTGCAGCCTCATCGGCCTGTCCGTGAACCTGCTGACGCTCCTGCTCGTGCCGCTCGTGTTCTGCGTCAGCCTCACGACCGCGATCCATCTCTTCGCACGTCGCGACGGCGGCAGCTGGCGGCTGCGCACGGCCTGGCCGCAGGTCGTGCGGCCGCTCGCGATCGCGACGACGACCACCGCGCTCGGCTGCCTCGCTTTCGCGCAAGCGCCGCAGGCCATCGTTGCGCGCATGGGTTTCGCGATGCCGGCAGCGGTCGGTTTGGCCTTCCTGACCTCGATGCTGTGCATGCCCGCGCTGCTCGCCGCGTGCGGTGGACTGTCGCGTGTGCCCGTCGTGCACCTGCCGCGCGCGGTGCCGTCCCGGGCCTGGCGCCGCCGCATCAGCGCCCTGCTCGGCGTGCTCTCGCTGGCCGCGGCGGCGAGCCTGCCGCGCCTGGCGCTGGAGCCGGACGCGCTGCGTTTCTTCGCCGACGACGCACCGCTGATGCGTGACTACCGCGACATCGAAGCGCGCTTCAGCGGTCTCCTCGTCGCCGATCTCGTGATCCGGACGCGGGCCGGACGTATCGACGCGCCGCCGGCGCGCGCGATCGTCGAGCGCTTCCTCTCCTCCCT
>JBFWSI010000447.1:0-4036 GCA_050248455.1 Gammaproteobacteria bacterium
TCAGCGGCTTCACGATCGTGCCGATGGACCAGCGCGCGCGCACCCAGCAGGAGGTGCAGGACGAGCTCCAGCCGAAGCTGAACGCGCTCGTCGGTCAGCAGGTCGCGTCGTTCCCGCGGCCGAGCCTGCCGGGCGCGGGCCGCGGCCTGCCGCTGCAGTTCGTGGTCCGCTCGCCCGGCGACTACGTCGATCTCGATCGCGCCGTCGACGATCTGCTCGGCACGGCGATGCAGAGCGGACAGTTCATCTTCCTGCAGAAGTCGGTCGAGTTCACGCGCCCGAAGACCGAGCTCGTGATCGATCGCAACCGCGCCGGCATCCTCGGCATCTCGATGGAGGACATCGGCCGCGAGCTGTCGACGCTGCTCGGCGGCAACAACGTCAACTGGTTCAACCTCGAGGGCCGCAGCTACAAGGTCATCCCGCAGGTCGAGGATCGCTTCCGCGTCAGCCGCGAGCTGCTCGATCTCTACTACCTGCGCGCCGGCACCGGCGAGCTCGTGCCGCTGTCCTCGCTGGTGAGCTATGCGGAATCGATCGAGCCCAGCGAGCGCACGCAGTTCCAGCAGCTCAATGCGCTGACCTTGCAGGGCCTGCCCGCGCCGGGCGTCTCGCTCGGCGATGCGCTGCGCTATCTCGACGAGGAAGCGCGGCGCGTGCTGCCGCAGGGCTACACCTGGGACTATGCCGGCGTGTCGCGCCAGACCGTGCAGGAGGGCAGCGCGCTGGTCGTCACCTTTTTCCTCGCCAGCCTCGTGATCTACCTCGTGCTCGCCGCGCAGTTCGAGAGCTGGCGCGATCCGCTGATCATCATGATGTCGGTGCCGATGTCGGTCGCCGGTGCGCTGAGCTTCATCTTCCTCGGCTTCGCGACGATCAACATCTACACCCAGATCGGGCTCATCACGCTGATCGGCCTCATCGCCAAGAACGGCATCCTGATCGTCGAATACGCCAATGCGCTGCAACGCGAGCAGGGCCTCGACAAGCTCGCGGCCGCGGCGGCCGGCGCCTCGGTGCGCCTGCGTCCGATCCTGATGACGACCGTCGCGATGATCGTCGCGATGGTGCCGCTGCTGTTCGCGAGCGGCCCCGGCGCGCTGAGCCGCTTCCACATCGGCCTGACGATCGCCGCGGGCCTCGGCATCGGCACGCTGTTCACGCTGTTCGTGGTGCCGGCGTTCTACGTCTGGCTCGCCCGCGATCACCGCGCGCAGCGGACCACGGCGCTCGCACCCGGCGCGGCACTGCCCGACTGAACGACACGACACGAGGGGAATTGCGATGACGGACCGTTTGTTCGATCTCACCGGCAAGGTGGCGCTGATCACCGGCGGCAGCCGCGGCCTCGGCCGCGAAATGGCGCTCGCCTTCGCCGAGCACGGCGCGGACGTCGTCGTCGCGAGCCGCAAGCTCGAGGCCTGCGAGAAGGTCGCCGCCGAAATCGAGGCGCGCGGCCGTCGCGCCCTGCCCCATGCCTGCCACGTCGGCAAATGGAGCGAGCTCGATCGGCTGGTCGAGGCCGCCTACGGCGCCTTCGGCAAGGTCGACATCCTCGTCAACAACGCGGGCCTGTCGCCGCTGTATCCGTCGCTGGACGCGATCACCGAAGAGCTGTTCGACAAGGTCGTCGGCCTCAATCTCAAAGGCCCGTTCCGCCTCGGCGCGCTCGTCGGCACGCGCATGGCAGCGGGCGACGGCGGCAGCATCATCAACGTGTCGAGCACCGCGGCCGTGACGCCGAGCCCCGCATCCGAGCCCTACGGCGCGGCCAAGGCGGGCCTCAACGCGCTGACGCGCTCGATGGCCTATGCCTTCGGCCCCACGGTGCGCGTCAACTGCATCATGCCCGGCCCCTTCCTCACCGACATCTCGAAAGCCTGGGATCTCGAGGCCTTCGAGCGCGCCGCGCAGACCGGCATCCCGCTGCAGCGGGGCGGCCAGCCGCACGAAATCGTCGGCGCCGCGCTGTACTTCGCGAGCGATGCCTCGAGCTTCACCACCGGCGCCGTGCTCGCAGTGGACGGCGGCGTGCAGGGCAATCCGAAAACGCTGGGCTGAGCGCCGGCATTCATGTGGCCTGTGCTACCTGAAATGTACTGAATCTATATAGCCGAACCTCCCACGTCATGCCCGCGCAAGCGGGCATCCACGCACTCCCCCGGCGTCCAGCGCGGAAAAAAGCAGAATCGCCCGATGCAGACCTCCTCGTCAGGCGTGGATTCCCGCTTGCGCGGGAATGACGGTAAACGGACACGAGTGGAGCGTATTTGCGCTCTTCTATTTAGCCACGGAGGGCACGGAGGAAGAAAGGGATTGTTCGGAGCTTCCGCAGCGCCGGCGCCAACAGTCGCAATCGAGTCACGGAGGCGCAGATTCAATCCATCTCTTCCTCCGTGCCCTCCGTGGCTAGATTAATTGGGCGCATGACCGCGCAGGCCATCAATCTTCCGCACCGTGGCGCGCGCGTTCGCGGGCGGCGAAGAAGGCGGCGGTGCGCTCGGCCGGTTCGCTGCCGCGGTAGCTGGCGACGAAGGCGTCGACACCGGCCTCGATCGCGGCGGCGATCCCGCTCTCCTCCCAGCGCCGGATCAGGCGTTTCTGCGCACGCAGCGCCGCCGGCGCGCCGGCGAGGACGTCGGCGACGGCGGCCGCCGTCGTCGCTGCCAGCGCCGCCGGCGTCACGCAGTGCTCGACGAGGCCGATGCGCGCGGCCTCGTGTGCGTCGATCACGTGGCCGCGCAGCAGCAGTTCGCGCGTGCGACCCCAGCCGATCAGCCCGGGCAGCAGCGCCGCCTCGATCACCGACGGCACGCCGACGCGGACTTCCGGCATGCCGAAACGCGCGGTGTCGGCACAGATTCTGAAATCGCAGGCCGCGGCGATCTCGAGCCCACCGCCGAGGCAGTAGCCTTCGACGCAAGCGACGACGGGAACCGGGCAGTCGCGGATCGCCGCGCACACGCCGTGCAGGCTGCGGATGAAGCGCTCGGCCGTCTCCCGCGTCAGGCTGCCGAGCTCCTTCAGATCGGCGCCGCCGACGAAGGCGGCCTCGCTCGCCCCGCGCAGCACGACGCAGCGCAGATCGGGGAGCTCGGACTGCCGCCGGAGCTCGGCCGCGACGGCCTCGGCGCAGGCGCTGCCGATCAGGTTCAAGCGCGTGCGGCCTTGGATGCGGGCCTCGAGCACGAGGCCCTCCGCATGCGCGTGGCGCGTCGATGTGAGTCCCACCGTCATGCCGGCCGCCGGTAGACCGCCTGGATCGCGAGCGTCCTGCCCTCTTCGTTGTTGCGCAGGCCGTTGCGCATTTTCTCGGCGACCTGTTCCGGCACGATCGCGCCGATGTCGAGCCTGGGCATGCCGTCGCGCGTCAGCGCCGCGATGCGCCGCCGGCCGAGCTCGACGACCTGCGCCGTGTTGTCCAGCCAGTCGCGTTCGACGAGGCCCGCGGCGGCGAGCGTGGCGCGCAGCGCGTCGGCGCCGACGAGAAAGGAAAGCTCGGGAGTCGCGGCCCAGAACGCGGGATAGCAGGCTTCGCCGCGGCCCGCGACGACGGCCTCGAAGGCGAACAGGCCGCCGGGCTTCAGCACGCGCGCGACCTCGGCGGCGAGCGCGGCCTTGTCCGGCACGTTCATCAGCATGTTCTGCGACCACACGACGTCGACGCTCGCGGCCGCGAGCGGCAATGCCGTCGCCGAGCCGTGCACGAAGCGCGTGCGATCCGCCAGCCCGAGCTGCGCCGACAGGCGGCGCGCGGCGGCGACGAAGCCCGGCGTCAGGTCGACGCCGATGACCTCCGCGCCGAATTCGGCGGCGAGCGTGCGCGCCGGGCCGCCGATGCCGCAGCCGAGATCGAGCACGTGCTGGCCGGGCACCAGGCCCGCGTAGCGCGCGAGCGCACGCGTCGACTCGCGGCCGCCGCCGAGGAACTCGTCGAACTGCGCCGCGATCTCGCGCGTCAGCGTCGCCGGATCGTGGCCGGCGGCGCGCAGGCGCTCGACGATGCGCGACCACACGTCGCCGGGCGCGTAGTGGC
>JBFWSI010000448.1:0-4031 GCA_050248455.1 Gammaproteobacteria bacterium
CACGGGTCCGTGCACGACGCGCGACTCATGCCTCCAGCATCGCCCGCAGCGCGTCGACGATGCCGTCGGCCCGCTCGGTCGCGGCGACGCGACCGCGCTCGACGAGTTCGGGGAAGCGATCGAAATCGAAGCCCGCGCGCGGCGGCGTGTCGGGCGCGACGACGACGTCGGCGCGCATCGCCTCGAGCGTCGAGCCCCAGGAGCCCAGCAGCTCCCAGGCATTGCCGAACACGCGCTTCAGGCCCAGCGGCCGGTTCATCTGATCCCACAGGCGCTCCAGTCGATCCACATCGCCGTCCGGCACCTGGCGCGCCGAGGGCAAAACGTTGACGGCAATCTTGAGGCCGCAGCGACGGCGGTTCAGCACGTCGACGGGCACGCGCGAGACGATGCCGCCGTCGACCATCACGCGACCGTCGTGCTTGATCGGCGGGAAGAAGCCCGGGATCGCCGAGGTCGCGAGCACGGCCGGTGCGACGGGCCCGCGATCGAGCACGGCGCGCTCGCCGCCGGCGATGTCGGCGGCGACGACGGCGACCGGCCGGTTCAGATCGGCGAAGGTGCACTCACCGAAGGTCTCGCGCGCGGCGCGCGCGATCTTGTGACCGCCGAACAGCGAGATGCCGGGCAGCAGGCGCGTGTCGCGGATCTTGCGATTGCCGCCGAGGAAACCCTGCAGGAAACGCTCGGCTTCGCGCGTGTCTGCGCAGCGCGCGACGGTGAGCGCCGTGATCCCGCCCATGCTCGTGCCGCAGAGGTAGTCGAGCGGCACGCCGCGCTCCTCGAGCACCTGCAGGACGCCGACGTGCGCGAAACCGCGTGCCGCGCCCGAGCTCATCGCGATGCCGACCTCCTTGAAGGTCATGTAGCGCGCGATCCAGTCGAGATTCGGATGCTCCGCGCGTTGCCAGCGGCCCGGCGCATCGTGCGCGCGGCGCAGCTCCTCGCGCGTGACGCGGAAGCACCAGCGGCCCGGTGCGGCCGGCGGCCGCTCGCCGAGATGGACGCGCGCGACGTCGGCGAGCCCGGCGCCGCTCGCGATGCGATGCTGGCCGTCCTCGTCGAGCTCGGGCGTGACGAGCCCGACGACGACGTCGGTCCCCTGCAAGAGCGGCGTCAGCAAGGACAGCTCGCCGGGCGTCGCGTGGAAGACGAGGTATTGTCCGCCGGCGGCGTGCCGGCGCCAGTGATCGATGTGCGCGCGCAGCCGCGCCTGCGCGCTGCGCGGATCGCTCGCGTCCAATGCGAGCACGCCGAGCTCCGATCCCGGCGCATAACAGCGCACGGCGCGCATCAGCGTATCGACGAAATGCCGCACCTCGGGGCCATGCGGGGCGCCGACGATCACGGCGAGCCCCGGTCGCCGCGCTTCGTGGCGCGTGCGATTGCGCAGGCGTTCGATCAGCAGGCGCGTGAGGCTGCGATGCAGCGCCGGCTCGCGTTCGAGCAGCGCGAGGAAGGCGGGGCCGTCGAGCGACCAGGTGACGGTGTCGCGCGCGGCGACCAGCGTCGCGGACACGGGCATGCCGGAGAACAGCGACATCTCGCCGAACACCTGGCCCGGGCCCAGCATCACGCCGCGCCATTCGCCGTCGGTCGCGGGATCCGGCTGCACGCGCACGACGCCGTGCGCGATGGCCTGGAAATAGCGCCCGACTTCGCCGACACGCACGATGACGTCGCCTTGGGCATATTCGCGACGCGGCATCTCGCGGCTCAGGCGCGTGAGCGAGGCGGCAGAAAGCTCCGCGAAGAACGGTACGTCGGCGAGATCGAGCATCCGGCCAGTTCACGACCCGCGCTCCGCGCCGGCCGGCCCCCTACTGGTCTGTCCCGGCCCGACATTAGGCCACCCCGGGACAGGGTCCCGCAACCGGCGGCCTCGGCCACGGAGTGCGGCCTCAGCCGCGCGCCGCGTGTTGCCGGCGACGCGCGAGCACCGCGAGCCAGAAGCCCAGCGTGCCGAGCAGCGAGCCGACGAGCACCAGCGACCACACGACGTCGGGATCGCCGCTCGCGCTCCACACGCTCGCCGTCCACAGCGGGGCGACGGCCATCGCGATCATCATCGGCAGCGCGATCGCGCCCATCGTGCGCGCATAGTGGCTGCGACCCAGCCATTCGGCGGGCGCTGCACCGCGCAGGATGGTGGTGATGCCGTGGCCGGCGGCGAACAGCGCCGAGAAGGCGCAGGCCGCCGCGAGACCGGCCGGCGCGAGGATCATCACGAGCAGGGCGAGCGGAACCAGCAGCGTGGTGACCGCACCGAGGCGCGCGAGGCTCGCGCCGCGCCCGAGCGTCACGAGGAAGATGCGCGCGCCGACCTGCACGGGCCCGATCAGCGCGAAGGCGAGATAGATGTCGTGATTCGGCACGCCTTCGACGCGCAGCAATGGCACGAATTGGAACAGCACGCTGGACGCGGTCAGGCTGTAGGAGGTGTACCACAGCACGAGCCCCCAGAAGACGGGATTGCGCAAGCGCGCGCGCATCACCCGCCGCGCATCCGCGCGCCCGTCCCCGTCCGCATCGGCCTGCGGGTGCGTGGGCGCCCACGGCGGCGCGAAGAGCCAATGGATCGGCGCACAGATCAGGAGGTTGAAGGCGGCGAGCACGAGCAGCGCATCGCGCCAACCCAGCGCGGGCTCGAGTGCGCCGATCAAGGGCACGAACACCGTGCCCGAGAAACCCGTGACCAGCGTCACCGCGGTGATGCCGCGACGCACGTCGTCGCCGAAGTGCTGGTTGACGATCGCGAAGATCGTCTCGATCAGCACGCAGGCCATGCAGGCGCCGAGGGCGATCCACAGCGCGAAGAAGGCTGGCAGCGATTCGACGTGCGACCAGGCGACGAGCAGCAGGCCCGCCCCGATCGAGCCGCAGGTCATCAGGGCGCGCCCGCCGCGGCGATCGAGCACCGTCGCGACGGGATAGGCGGCGAGCCCGGTGACGAGCAGCCCCACCGTCAAGGCGCCGTTAGCGGCGGCGAGCGGCCAGTGCAGCTCGGCGAGCATCGGTCCGGCGAACAAAGGGAAGCTGTAGTAGAGCGTGCCCCAGGACACGAGCTGGGCGACGGCCAGCGGCCACAGCATCACCCACGGCGCATGCCGCCGGCGCCACAGGTCTTTCACCCTCGAAGACGGCATGCCCGGATCAGGCGTGCGCGTAGACGTGATCGAGCGCGGACTTCAGCATCACGCGGCGTTCGCGCAGCACCAGGCCGTGGCGCGCGAACAGGCGCGGCAGCGTATGCCGATCGAAATAGTAGAGATGCTCGGACGGCTTGATCTCGCGCCAGGTCTCGAGCCGGCGCGGCGTCGTGAAGTGACCGACGTCCGGCGTGCGGATCTCGATCACGCCGCCCGGGGCGAGCAGGCGCTTCAGCTCGGCGACCGTCGCGTTCAGATCCGGCACGTGCTCGATCACGTCGTACATCGACAGCACGTCGAAGTGCGCGGCCGGATAGCGCTGCGCCTCGAGGGTGCCGCAGGCGATCCGAGCGAGCTTCAGGCGATCGCGCGCGAAGGCGACGGCCGCCGCTTCGAGCTCGACGCCCCAGGCCTCGAAGCCCGCCGCGGCCGCGGCCTCGACGATGAAGCCGGCCGAGCAGCCGACGTCGAGCCAGCGTCCGCGCGGCACGAAGCGTTTCCTGATGCGCGCGACCCAGCGCGCGCTGCGCGCACGCTTCTTGTCCGCCTTGCGGATGTAGCCGCCGCTGTAGGCGGCGTCGTAGGTATCGGCGACGACGCCGAACACGGGACGCGGATTGATCAGCACGAGGCCGCAGCCGCGACAACGCACGAAGGCCTCGCCGCGCTTCTCGAACAGAGGAGTGAAATCGGTGCCGTCGCAGACGGGACAGGCGATGCGCTCGCAGGGACGGACGGCGTCGTTCATCGACGGACGCGGCGCGCCGGTTCGGCGCGCCGCGTTTCGAAGCCAGGCAGGACGGGACGCGGGAGCGTAGGCCTCAGGCAGCCGCCTTCGCGCTGATGCTCGCGCGCAGCTGCGCGGTGGCGGCTTCGTCGATC
>JBFWSI010000449.1:0-4026 GCA_050248455.1 Gammaproteobacteria bacterium
CCCGGCACGTCGACGCCGAGCTTCTGCGCGACGTGCTTCTCCAGCGCCGTCGCCGCGAGGTCGACGTCGAGCACGCGGCGGCCGTCGAGGAAGCCGCTCGGCGACAGGAGGCCGAGCAGCACCAGCGCATCGGTCAGCGTCGCATTGCGCCCGCCGAGCTTGTAGCAGGCGGGACCGGGCGCGGCGCCCATGCTCTCGGGACCGAGCCGGACCTTGCCGTCGACGACTTTCGCGACGCTGCCGCCGCCGAGCGCAATCGAGCGCAGCACGGGCATCGGCGTGCGCACGGGAATGCCGAAGAAGTGGCCTTCGGGACGCATCTCGATGCGCCCGGCTAGCACCGCGCTGGCCTTCGCCGTGGTGCCGCCGATGTCGACGGCGAGCACGCGCGGCAACGCCCCCGCGGCGGCGATCGCGGCGGACGCGTGCGTGCCGAACAGGGGGCCGGACTCGATCGTGTCGACGGCCTTGGTCTTGCCGATGCGGGCGACGCCGCCGTTCAAGTGGCCGACGAGGATGTCGCCTTTCCACTGGTGCTCGACCTTGACGAGATCTTCGGCCTTGAACAGCGAGTTCGCGAGCGAGTTGTGCACGTAGGCATTGATCAGCGCGTAGAAGGTGCGCGACATGTCGTCCGGCCGCATCAGCATGTCGCTGCCGGCCAGCGCGGGCACCGAGCCGAGGTAGTGATCGGGAAACTGCTCGCCGACGATGCGCAGGATCTCCTGCTCGCGCGAGCCGTCGGGAAAGGCGCCGGCGAGCGACACGTTGACGCGACGGATGCCCTGGTCGATCAGCCGCTTCAGCAGCGCGACGATCGTCGCGCGATCGGCGTCGGCCGGCAGGCCGGCGACGTGCTCGCGGCGCACCAGCGAGGGCATCACCTGCGCCGTCGCGGCGGGATCCTCGGCATAGAGATCGTCTTCGTGGCCCGCGCTCACGAGCAGGCCGAGCTTGGGGCCCGTGCGCTGGGCGAGAACGTTGGAGGTGATCGTCGAGGACCAGCGGATCAGATCGACGTGCTCGAGAAAGGCGGTGAGCCCGTCGTGCCCGGTCGCCGCGGCGGCGGCCTCGAGGCTCTGCAGGAAGGACACGGTCACGTCGTGCGGTGTCGACTCGACCTTGATCAGCAGCGGCTGCGGCCCGCCGCTCACCAGGGTGTCCGTCATCGTGCCACCGGTGTCGATGTCGACGCTGAACATTCACACTCCCCTCGAGGCTGCGCGCCTCGTGGCGCCGCCGTCGCCGCCGATCGACCGCGACCGGCCCGACGCGGGCTCCTGATATTTCTGCGCGGCGAGGACGGGATCCCGACCGGCCCGGGCACCATACGGAAGCCCGCGCTGCGACGTCTATGGCCCGAACCGACAAAGTCGTCTTGGCAAGCCTGTGGGCTTCGGACAAACTGCGGCAGGCCATCCCGGAAGCCTCCGCATGCCGCGCAGCGCGCGCCTGTCCGTCTCGCCCTTCATCGCGGCCGAACGTCCGCTGAGCGCGGTCGTTGCCGTCGGCTCGGCGATGGCGACGACCAGCGATCACGAGCAGCTGCTCGCCAACGTGATCGACGCGGTGTGCCGCACGCTCGGCGCCGCGGCGGGCGGCTTCATGCTCTACGACCCCGCCACCGACGAGCTGGTGCTGCAGAACCCGGCCTTCGGCGTGCACGCCGAGGGCGTGGTCGGCGAGTACCGCGTGCGCGTCTCCGCCGGCGGCGGCAATGCCGCGCGCGTGTTCCTGTCGCGCGAGCCCTATTTCACCAACGACGCCGCGCGCAATCCGCGGATGATCCAGCGCTTCATCCGGCTCTTCGGCGCGCGCAACACCATCACCGTGCCGCTGGTGCTCGGCGAGCGGCCGGTCGGGGTGTTCCACTGCATCAACAAGCACGGCGGCGATTTCAACGCCGAGGATCAGGCGCTGCTGTCGGTGCTCGCGCCGCTGCTCGCGAGCTGCCTGCAGTCGGCGCAGAACTTCAAGGCGATCGAGCTCGAGCGGCGCAAGCTCGAGCGCACGATGCTCGTGCACACCGAGCTGACGCGCAGCGTGATGCGCGGCGAGGGCATCGCACCGCTGTGCGTGACCTTGCAGCGGCTGCTCGGACGGCCGGTCCTGGTGCTCGACGCCCTGCGCCGGCCGCTGGCGTCCGCGGCCTGGGACGGCCTGAAGCCCGCGACGCTCGCGGCGATCGGCGCCGTGCTGCCTGACGGCATCGGACTGCGGCGGCTCAGCGTCGTCGAAGGTCGCCGGCAGCGGCGCGAGCTGTCCTGCGTGAGCATCCGGCTCGAGGACGAGATCGCGGGCTACATGCTGGTCGGCGAACAGGGCACGGCCCTCGATTCGATCGACGTGAAGGCGCTGGAGCAGGCCGCGCTGGTGTTCGCGGTCGAGATCCTGAAGGAACGTTCGGCCTTCGAAGCGGAGCGCCGACGCACCGGCGATCTGCTCGCCGAGCTGATGCGTGGCGACACGAAGCCGGCCCGCTCGCGTGCGCTGCTCGATGCGCTGGGCTATACCGGCGCGGGACCGTGGCGCGTCGTGCGCATCGGCGCGCTGCGCGAAGCCGGCACGCCGGACGGCGGCGAGCACGGCGAAGCGAGCGCGCAGTGGCGGCGTGCGCTGACGGACACGCTGCGCGAGCGCGCGATCGTCGCGCCGCTGCTGCCCTGGGCCAACGGCTACATCACGCTGCTCGAAGGCGATGCCGCCGAGCGCCTGCGCGAGCCGGCGCTGCTGCGCCAGATCGAGCGCAGCCTCGCGCATGCGCTGCGCGACACGCCGCGGCCGCGGCTCGCGATCGGCGTCGGGCGCCCGGACGCGACGCCGGCCGGCCTCGCCGCCTCGCTGCGCGGCGCCGAGCACGCGCTGCTCGCAGCGCTCGGCATGGCGAGCGCCGTGCGCGTCGCGTTCATCGAGGATCTCGGCGTGTATCGCGTGCTGCTCGGCGGCAACCGCGTCGAGGATCACGCCGAGTTCGCCGAGCAGGTGCTGGGGCCGCTGCTCGCTGCCGATCGCGCGCGCCGCGACGGCCGGCTGCTCGAGACCTTGCGCGAACTGGTCGCGCAGGATTTCAATCTGGCGTCGACGGCGCGCGCGCTCGGCGTGCACGTCAATACGGTGAAATATCGCCAGCAGCGGATCGGCGAGCTGCTGCAGGGCGATCCCGCGCGCGGCGCGCGGCGCCTCGAGCTCGCGCTGGCGCTGAAGATCGTCGACTTGCATCGACTGGTGCCCGCGGGCGGAAGCCGCGACCGCCGGGTTTGAACCGGCGACGAGGAGCGCGGCACGCACGAGGAGGGAAAGCGCTGCGAGGCGTTTCCGCGGCTCAAGGATGGCCCGTTGCGCGCCGAATGCGCGGAGGCGAGCTCGGTGCAGCAGGGGGCTCGCCGGCTCCGGACGAGCCTTGGGCGGACTCGTTCAGCGCTTCCCGGGAACCAATCACGCGGCACGCCGCGCCGCCCGAGGGGAGATGAGATGAAACGTGGCATCCAGGGCCTGCTCGGCGTCGTGGTCGTCGCGGCGGCGGCGCTAGTCTGGTGGTTCTACGGCCATGTGCTCGGCGAGCGCGGCTGGCGTCCGCTGCACGCGGCCGAGTTCGCTGCCGACGGCTGCGAGTACTACCACGTGATGCGCGGTCTCGAACAGGATCCCGCCCGCGACAAGGCCAACGCGGCGCTGGTCGCGCGCTGTCGGCCGCAGTCACAGGAGATCGTGTGGACGCTCTCGCAGGTCGGCGACGCGCTGCGCTTCGATCGGCCCTCACTGATCCGCCTGCGCATCGACGGCGTCGACATGAACGTCGAGCACCACGAGGACTATCCGATCATCGTCGTCGAGTTTCCGTATCCGCCGGTGCCGGTCGCGCAGGGCGCCCACTGGCGACAGCCCGGCGGGCCCGGTCACGCGCTGACGGACGCGGAGCACACGCGCCTGTCGCGCGCCTGGAATCCGAGCTGGGCGCAGCTGTTCGCCGAGTGGTCGCTGGGCCGCGGCCGGCACGAAGTGTGGCTGGGCCGCGCGAAGATCGGC
>JBFWSI010000450.1:0-4021 GCA_050248455.1 Gammaproteobacteria bacterium
GGTGAGCTGTTAACGGATCATCTCGACACTGACACCGATACCGAGTCGCCGCCTTTGTCGGCCAGGGGTCTGACCGACGCGCGGCTCGACGTGTTGCAGCCGGTGCCGGTGCCCGGTGCAGTGTGTTGCCGGGATCGGCGGTTCTTGCATCGGCAGCGCTGCGAGTGCGGAGAGAGGTTTGAATCCTCGCTGCTTCGACGTTGCGCCTCGCGCCTCGAGCGTCTGACTCCAAAGCCCATACGCACCGGTTGCCAGCGACGCCGCGCCGCTAACGTGGGCTCAATGTCCCGACGCCGCGTCCGCTTCGTCGCGATAGGTGGCTGCGATCTGCCTGATTTCGTCTTCTATTGCGAAGAACGCGTCCAGCACGATCGGATCGAAGGCCGAGCCGCGTTGCTCGCGCATCAGGCGCGTCGATTCCTCGTGCGAGAACGGCGCCTTGTAGCAGCGGCGGCTGATCAGCGCGTCGTAGACGTCGGCCACGGCCATGATGCGTCCCGACAGCGGGATGTGCTCGCCGGCGAGCCCCAGCGGATACCCGGAACCGTCCCATTTCTCGTGGTGGGTGGCGGCTATCTCGCCGGCCAGCAGCAGGAAGTTCTCGCCCTCGATCAGGCGTTCGGTAGTGGCGACGATGCTGCGCCCGAACTCCGCATGCCGCTTCATGAGCTCGAACTCGTCGTCGCTGAGCTTGCCCGGCTTCAGCAGGATGTGATCGGGCACTCCGACCTTGCCGATGTCGTGCAGCGGGGCGGACGCGAACAGCAGCTCGATGTAGTCCGTTGTCAGCGTGCCGAGGTGGTAGCCCATGCGCCGCAATTCCAGCGCGATCGCCTTCACGTAGTGCTGCGTGCGCTTGATGTGCGCGCCGGTCTCCGGGTCGCGCGTCTCCGCCACGGCGGCCATCGATTCGATCGTGACCTGCCGGGCGTTTTCCGTCTGCTTGAACCAGGCGTAGGCGCGGCGTCGCTCGATCGCGTAGCGGGCCGCAAAGAAGATCACGAACGATGCCGCCACCACCGCCAGCGGGGCGCTCGGCGGCAGGATGAGGCCCAGCTCGTCGAAGAGCAGTGCCGCCCCGGACACCAGCGTCGCGGCGATGATGCCGGTGCCGGTCAGCATCGCCCACGCGCTGCGCGAGGCGACGAACAGCGCGCCCATCAGCATCCCGGTGAGGCCGCAGATGCCGGCGACGAATGATGGCGCCCACGACGGTGTCTGTAGCGTGCGTCCGGCCAGCAGGTTCTCCGCCACCGCGGCCTGGACCTTGAGCCCCGGGAACAGCGGATCGACGGCGGTCTTGTGCAGGTCGTTGAGCCCCGCCGCGGACGAACCCACGAACACCACTTTGCCCGCCAGCGCCGACTCGTCGAAGCTGCCTTGCAGGACGTCGCTGGCCGACAGCGCCGGGTACAGGCTGGGCGGGCCCTTGAACTGGAATACGGCGCCGCCCTTGTCGTCGATGCGCGTGCGCGAGTCGCCGAGCTCGATGAAGGGGCCGTTCGCATCCGAGGCGATGTTCGCGTGCGTCAGCCGCAGCGCCCGCATCACCGTCGCGAGTGCGAGGCTCGGATGCAGCGCGTTGCCGTGCGCGAGCAGCAGCGGAACGCGACGCAGGGTACCGTCCGGATCGATCTGGTTGTTGATGAAGCCGCGGTAACGCGTCCGGGTCGCGATCGCCGGCGTGTTGAGCAGCATGCCCGGAGCGGTCGGCACCTGCAGCGCGTCCGCCGCGGCGGCGATGCGAAAAGTCGGCGGCGCATGTCGCGCCGTTTCGGTCGTGTGATCGAAGAAGAAGTAGTCGGCAGCCACGGTGCCCGTCTCGTGCAGCACGTGCCCCAGGAAGCCGTCGTTGTCGTCGAGCCCGTCGGGCACGCCGCTGAACCGGATGTCGACGCCGAAGTCGCGCTTGAAAGCGGCCTGGACGCCCGCGAGCGAGGTGCGATCGGGCTCGGCAAAGAGCACATCGACACCGATGGCCGCCGGCCGGGCATGCGCAATCCGTCGAATTAACTCGGCCACGCGGTAGCGCGGCCAGGGCCACTGCCCTAGGGCGTCGAGACTGGGATCGTCGATGTCTACCACCACCGTATGCCGCGCCGCGGTGCGCGGCGCGGTGTAGACCAGCAGCGAATCCAGGAACAGCTTGTCCCAGCGCTCGAACCACGTGTGGCGCTGCAAGTGCAGCTGCGCGCCGAGTGCGGCGATCGCGAGGCTGGCCGCCATGATCCACGTGGCGTGCCGCGGCGAGAGGCGCTGTGAGTAACGGACGGCGTACATGCTGCCGCCCGCTAGAGGACGACTACCTCGGCACGGCGGTTCCTGGGCTCGGGCACATTGTCCGGCGTCGGAAACAAGGGCTCGCGGTCGCCGAGGAACTTGACGTCGATCGCCTCCAATGACGAATCGTGCTCGCGCAGCAACCGTTCGATTGCCTTGGCGCGGAGCTCGGAGAGGCGGTAGTTCCGGCGGTCGCTGCCGATCGAGTCCGAATGGCCGTAGATCGATATCTCGGTCGGCTTGCGCGCGTTCACCGCTTCGAAGAGGCGCGGCAATTCCCGTTGCGAGGCCGGTGTGAGCCGCGCCTTGCCCAGCTCGAAATAGAGCGTGAAGCTTGCGGGCGGTGTCGGCTGCGCCTCGAGCACTGCGCCGTAGACGCCTTGCACGGCGGCCGCGCTGGTCCGGGTGACTTCCGGCGCCGTCGTGGCGTCGGCGGCGATCGTCGTCATGCCGTAGGCGGCGGCGATGCGCCGATCACCGTGGGGCGACGACACGACGACCGCACCGACGTGGCCGTCGTCATCGGGCAGGAGGATCACGCTGGTTCTGGAACGGTCCACCGGCGCGACGGGTTTCGACGCGCACGCGGTGAGCGCCAGGCCTTGGATGACGAGCAGTGCGGCCAGGAGGCCGCGCTCCAATCGACCCATGTTCGCTACTCCGCCGCGATGATGAAGCGGGTGCCGCGTACGCCGACCGTGGCGCGCGGCGTCGAGATGTCGACGGCTTCGGGCGCCAGCTTCCCGATCTTGCCCGACGAGTACACGGCGCTGCCCTTGGCCATGTACAAGTCGAACGCGAAGTGGTTCTGCCGCGGATCGAAGCCGTAGTCGCGAATCGCGACGTCGCTCGCGGGCCCGATGCTCAACAAGGTACCGTCCTTGAAGACGACCCCGGCCGTGGACGCCGGGCCGGAGACGACACGGTCGGTCTTGAACAGCCGCGCGCCGCTGAGTGCGGGCAGCTGCTCGTTGCCGCGCACCACCATCACGCTTCCCGTCACGCTCTTGATGAGTGCGACGTGCGTGTCGTCGGCCTTGGCGGGGAACGTGAGCGCGCAGAGCAGCGTGGCGATCGCGCCGCCGGTCCGGATCGAGGAGAGCAGCCTCATGTGCAATACCACCCCGCTGTGCGCAACATCCGCGCGTGCGAGGCTTAGCGGCGGACGCCGCCTGTCGCCTGAGGCGATCGGTGTAAGACGACACCGCGAGCTGGTGCCGGCCGATCGATGACCCGCCGGCTGCCGAACTGGATGTCCTCTACACCAGCCCCAAGCCGCCGTCGGCAGCGATGATCTGTCCCGTGATCCACTCGGAATCCGGATCGGCTAGCGCGAGGATCCAGCGGGCGACGTCATCGGGCCTGCCGCGGCGCTTCAGCGGGATCGCTTCGCGTTCCTGCGCTTCGATGGCCGCTGCGCGTTCCGGTGGAAGTCCCATCATGCCGGTGAGGGCGCCGGACTCGGTGGGACCCGCGGCGACGGCGTTGACGCGCACGCCTCGGGGCGCCAGCTCCAGCGCCCAGCAGCGAGTCAGGTGCTCCAGCGCCGCCTTGCTGGCAGCGTAGTGCGAGAGCATCGCCCCCGCCTTGCGGCCGTAGGTACTGGAGACGGTGACGATCGACCCTCTTGCCGCCGCCAGGTGCGGCAGTGCGGCCGCGGCGATGAGGCTCGGCCCGACTACGTTCACCGCGAAGATGCTCCGGATTTTTTCGGCGGTGACCTCGGCGAGCGGCAGGATGG
>JBFWSI010000451.1:0-4020 GCA_050248455.1 Gammaproteobacteria bacterium
GACGAGCTACGGTGGCCGGGCGCATTGCGGCGCGCTGCGGCGACTCCCGGCGGCTCATATGCCGGCACGGCGTCGCTGAAAGCGGTCGGCGCCGCCCTTACGATTTCGGCACCAAAGAGGACGGAGCAGAATCGATGCCGCCACGAGATCTGTTCGGCGAAATTCCCGAACAGGCGCCGCGCCCCCGGCAGCGCCGCGTGCCGGCCGAGTCGTCGGCGCACACCTGGTTCTTCGCGCTACGCCCGGACGCGACGGAGGCAACGCTCATCGATGCTTTCGCCGAACGGCTCATGGCATCGCACGGAATGTCCGGCAAGCCGATCGATCCCCGGCGCTTGCACATCACGCTGCATTGCATCGGCCACGACATAAACGAGGCCGTTGTCGCTGCAGCCTGCCGCGCGGCCGACACCATCCGACTCTCCGCCTTCGACGTCCATTTCGATACCGCGATGAGCTTCAAGGGATCCAGCGGCCCTTTCGTATTGCGCAGCGGCGCCGGACGGGAAGGCGTGCACAGGCTGCATACGGTGCTCGGCTGCGCGCTGGCCGACCAAGGATTCGAGCTTTCTCCCGGCTACACACCGCACATGACGCTGTGCTACGACCCGCAGCGCCACGTGGCCTCCTCCGCGATCGAGCCGATCGGCTTTCGCGCGAGCGAGTTCGTGCTGATCAAGAGTCACGTCGGCTTCTCGCGTCATGAGCTGATGCGCCGCTGGGGGCTGGCAGGGTGAGCCGCGCGGGGAAACGCGGCGCGGCGTCGGAGGTGAGAGGGATGCGGATCCAGCGTGCACAATTTGCACCGTTTCCCCCGGGGTTTTTGGCATTCTTGAATCCGGAGGAAGCGGCGTATCATCGCTGCTCCAAAACAAGCAACGGGGAGGATGCATCATGGACAACGCCGGAATCGGCTGGATTGCCGCGATCATCATTGGAGGGTTTGCCGGTTGGCTCGCGGAGAGATTCATGAAGAGCGACATGGGCGTCTTCATGAACATCCTCCTCGGCATCGTCGGCGCGGCCATTGCCAGCGCCATCCTGAGTGCGCTCGGCATCATCCTGGCGGGGTGGATCGGCTACCTCATCGCGGGCTTCATCGGGGCATGCGTGCTGATATGGATCGGCCGCCTGGTGAAAGGGCGACGCGCATAGCGCAAACGTCTTCGAGGAGGCCGCTGAAGGGCATACGAGGGGTGTTCGCACGTCGCATCGCTGCGATGCCGTGCAGACACCCCTCGTCG
The DNA here is from genome assembly GCA_050248455.1 of Gammaproteobacteria bacterium. Classification (GTDB taxonomy): domain Bacteria; phylum Pseudomonadota; class Gammaproteobacteria. The sequence continues at coordinate 1,245 of JBFWSI010000451.1, forward strand.
AATCATTCTCGATTCGAGAGGCGGCGCCTCACGCCCGACCGATGAATGCCAGATACTCCTGCAGATCGCCCTGGTTCACGTACCGGCTGAACGGATCGCGGGCCGCGTCGGACTGCCATTCGTACTCCGTGATCACCGCGACCTGCTCCGCATGCGGCTTGCCGTAGAGCTTCGCGATCACGCCGAGCGCCATGTCGATGCCGGCGGACACGCCGGACGAGGTGACGAACTTGCCGTCCTCCACCCAGCGCGCCTGCTCCACCCACTGCACCTCGTCGCTCTGCGTCGTCGCGAGACTGAAGAACAATTTGTTCGAGGTCGCGCGGCGCCCGTCGAGCAAACCCGCCTTCGCGAGGATGGCCGAGCCCGAGCACACGGACATCACGACTTCGGCGTCCGCGGCCTGTCGCTGCAGAAACGTCAACATGGCGCGAGAGCTCAACTGTTCCATCGTGCCTATGCCGCCAGGCAACAGAATCAGATCGAGCTTCGGCGCATCGGCGAAATCGAACTCAGCCACCGTGCTGGGCCCCTGCACCGAGCGCACCGGTCCCGTGCGCTCGGCGACGGTGACGATCCGGAGCCCATGGCCGGCGCTGCCGAACATCTCCAGCGGGCCGTAATAATCGAGCAATTCGAAATCAGGATAGAGGACGGCACCGAGCGTGCGCGGCTTGTGCTGTTCGGTCATTCTGGAAGCTCCCGTTGACCGCGCCACGCGGTCGTTGATGGGGGTCGCGACCCAGTGTACTGCCGCGCGCGTCATGACTGCCAATGGGCCGTTGCTCCGCGCGCAAGACCGTGCCGCCTCACGAACGCTTCGCACGCGGCGCGTGCGAAGACGAGCGACCGCGAATCCGACTCGCACATCCGCGCTCCGATCGGGCTCGCGCCACGCCGCAGGATCGCGTCTACTGCGACTCAGCACTCGCAAGGAGCCCGCCATGCCATCGATCCTGAACGACTCGCGCCTCGAAGCCCTGCTCGATCGCCTGCATGCCGAAAGCGGCGCGCAATCGCCCGAGGTCGCGGCCTATTTCGAACGCCGGCTCGGCAACAAGGATATCGACTGGACGCATTTCGACGACGACGCCACGCAATTCCTCGCGACTCGCATGGTTGCGCTCGAACGCGACAAGGCCGAGCTCTGCTATCTGCTCTGCCGCAGCCTCCGGGCGTCACGCGTGGTCGAAGCCGGGACTTCGCACGGCGTGTCGACGCTCTATCTGGCCGCCGCCGTGCGCGACAACGGCGCGCCGAACGCCAGGGTGATCGCGACGGAACACGATGCGGCCAAGGCGGCTCGCGCACGCGAGAACTTCGTCGCGGCGGGGCTCGACGCCTGCATAGACCTGCGCCAGGGCGATCTCCGCGAGACGCTGCGCCACCTCGACGCCCCGATCGACTTCATGCTGATCGACATATGGGAAGTGGCATTGCCGGCGTTGCGGCTGGTTCATCCCCATCTGCGCGCCGGCGCGCTCGTCGTCTGTGACAATACCGCCGCTTTCCCGGATTACTATCGCGATTACCGCGCCTTCCTCGACGATCCGCGCAACGGCCTGCGCACCGCGACGCTGCCGTTCGAAGGAGGGCTGGAGCTGACCGTCCGGGTGTGAGCAGGCCAGGTCGCCCGGGCCCATGACGCGCGCGAGTCCCGGCCCCGCCGGCACAGGCACTCAATCGTCGCCGACGCTGCACAGCGGTTTCGCCAGCTGCTCCAGCGGCCGACGTTCCGCGGCGAAACCGAACTTCAGCGTGACGGCCGCGGCGATCAGCATCAGCACCGCACCGAACACGTAGCCGCCGGCAATGGCGCTGCGCTCGCCGGTGCCGATCAGCACGCCGAACCACCACGGCGCGACGATGCCGCCGAGCGCGGTGCCCAGGGAGTAGAAGATCGCGATGCCGAGTGCGCGCATCTCGAGCGGAAAGCTCTCGCCGACGGTGAGATAGGCCGCGCTCGCGGCGGCCGAGGCGAAGAAGAACACCACCGACCACGCGACGGTCTGGCCGGCGGCGGTCAGCCAGCCCTGCGTGAACAGCCACGCGGTCAGCAGCAGCAGGATGCCGGACATCGCATAGGTGATGGCGATCATCGGCCGCCGGCCCAGCGTATCGAACAGCGGCCCCAGCAGCAGCGGCCCGAAAAAATTGCCGGCCGCGAACGGCAGGATGTACAGGCCGATACTTTGCTCCGGCACGTCGAAGAAGCGTCCCAGCACCAGCGCATAGGTGAAGAAGATGGCGTTGTAGAAGAACGCCTGCGAGCTCATCAGCACCATCGCGTAGAACGAGCGGCCGGGATAGGTTCGAAACAGCGAACGCGTCACGTCGAGCCAATGCAGGCGCCGATCGGTGAGCGCGATGCGGGTGAGCGGCGGTGCATCCGGCGCGAGCGCGGCCATCTCTTCGATCCGACGCAGCACGCGTTCGCCCTCGGCCACGCGTCCATGCGTCATCAGCCAGCGCGGGCTTTCCGGAATGAAGCGTCGCAGATACAGGATGATCAGCCCGAGAAACGCGCCGAGACCGAAGGCCGCGCGCCAGCCCATGTCCGGCGGCAGCCGGCCGGGCTCGAGCAGCACCACCGCGCAGCCGCCGCCGAGCGCCGCGCCGAGCCAGAAGCTGCCGTTGACCAGCAGATCCGTGCGGCCGCGATAGCGCGCGGGGATCAGTTCCTGGATCGCCGAGTTGATGGCCGCATATTCGCCGCCGATGCCCGCGCCGGTCAGCATGCGGAACAGCGCATAGGTCGTGAAGCTGTCGGAAAACG
>JBFWSI010000452.1:0-4019 GCA_050248455.1 Gammaproteobacteria bacterium
GAAGGCCAGCCCGCCACATCTGTTCGATGGCATCGTGCAGTTCGGCGCCACGGTGCTGTTCACCGCGCCGACTTCGTACCGCACGCTGGCGGCGAAGGGCGCGGAGCTGCGTCGCACGCCGCTGCGCAAGTGCGTATCGGCCGGCGAGGCGGTGCCGGCCTCCACGCGCCGGCTCTGGAAGGAAGCCACGGGGATCGAGCTGATCGACGGCATCGGCTCGACCGAGATGCTGCACATCTTCATCTCGCATGACGAGCACGATGCCCGACCCGGGGCGACCGGCAAGCCCGTGCCCGGCTACCGTGCCAAGGTGATCGACGACGAAGGACGCGAGGTCCCTCCGGGCACGCTGGGCAAGCTGGCCGTGAAAGGCCCTACCGGCTGCCGCTACCTGGCGGACGAGCGGCAGAGAGTCTACGTAAGGGACGGCTGGAACGTGACCGGCGATGCCTACGTCATGGACGCCGACGGCTATTTCTTCTACCAGGCGCGCACGGACGACATGATCGTCTCTGCGGGCTACAACATCGCCGCCCCTGAAGTGGAAGACGCCCTGATGCAACATCCGGCGGTGGGCGAATGCGCCGTCGTCGGCGTGCCCGACGACCAGCGCGGCCAGATCGTCAAGGCTTTCGTCGTGCTGCGGCCGGACTACGCGGGCGACGAGGCCATGGCCAGGACGCTGCAGGATTTCGTGAAGCAGACGATCGCGCCGTACAAGTACCCACGCGCCGTCGAGTTCGTCGACGCGCTGCCACGCACGCCGACGGGCAAGCTGCAGCGCTTTCGCCTGAAGCTGCAGCCGGCGCCCGCGGCGTGACGACGCATGCTCGCGTTGGCGGCGAGCGCAGGCAGCGCCGGATGTGCGCGGCGCCCTCGCCGTGCTGCCGGCTGGCCCTCTTCACGACCTGAACCGGATCAAGGAGACCTCATGCAAGTCCTGCTTCCTCCCGGCTGGCCCCGTCCTCGCGGCTATGCCAACGGCGTCACGGCGCGCGGCCGCCTGGTCTTCGTGGCCGGCATGATCGGCTGGGACGCCCAGGGGGTGTTTCACAGCGACGACCTGGCCGGCCAGGCGCGCCAGGCGCTGCAGAACGTCGTCGAGGTGCTGCAGGCCGGAGGCGCGAAGCCCGAGCACATCGTGCGCATGACCTGGTACGTGACCGACAAGCGCGAGTACGTCGCCGCCTACCCGGAGCTCGGCAAAGCGTTCCGTGAGTTGATCGGAAGCTTCGATGCCGCGATGACGGCGGTCGAGGTGGCCGCACTGATCGAAGACCGTGCGAAGGTGGAGATCGAAGTGACCGCCGTGGTGCCGGACTGAAAGGGGACAGATTTATTTTTGAGAAAAAATAAATCTGTCCCCTTTTATGTAAAACCTTGTCCGTGCTCCTCGATAGGGTTCAAAAACCATGAACGTGAAAGAACGAGAGAAATTGCTGCAAGCATTTAAGGCTCGCTTCGAGAAGCACATGCACCGGCACCGAGAGATTGCATGGGCCGACGTGCAGGCCAGGCTCGACGGCGATCCTGCTGCGTTGAGCTCGCTGTTCGAGATGGAATCGAGCGGCGGCGAGCCGGACGTGATTCGCTACGATCACGAGTCAGATCGTTTCACGCTCTGCGATTGCTCGGCGGAGAGCCCCATGGGTCGCAGGAGCGTCTGCTATGACCGCGTAGCGTTGGAGTCGCGCAAGGAGCACAAGCCGGGCGGCAGCGCCGTCGAGATGGCTGCTGCGATGGGAATCGCGCTGCTGACGGACGCGCACTACCGGGCGCTGCAGACGCTCGGCGAGTTCGATACCAAGACCTCCAGCTGGATCGAGACACCGCGTGAAGTCCGCGCGCTCGGCGGAGCGCTTTTCTGCGACCGGCGCTATGGCAGGGTGTTCGTCTATCACAACGGCGCGCAGTCCTACTACGCGGCGAGAGGATTCCGCGGCTTGCTCGAAGTGTGATCGCGATACGGCGTCATGCGCCTGAGTGCATATCATCGGTGGCGCCTGTATTCGTCATCCCCGCGCAGGCGGGGATCCAGTCAGCCTTTCCTGCAACACGAGCCGCTCGACCGCTTCGCCGGACGGCATCCGAATGGCAACGACTCCCCGGATTGCGGCGCACCGAGTACCGCAATCCCGTTTTCACCCTCTACAGTCGTGCGGCGACGAGCTCGGCGTAGTGCCGATCGGCGCGGCGCAAATGCTCGAGCTGGCGCTCTTTGATCTCCGCCGAGACCTGGCGCAGCGAGTTCGCGATGTTCGTCGCGAGCCGCTCCTGCGCGTCGGCCGTCAGCAGGCGGAACAGGTTGCCGGCCTGCGTGTAATCGTCGTCCTCGACGCGGGGATCGTAGCGACCCGCAACGCCTTCGAGCGGCCAGCCCGCATCGCCGTGACCGAAGCCCCGCGCGACCGGCCGCGCCACGTCGACATTCGCGTAGTTCTGCGCGCTGCCGCCGTTGTCGATGGCCATGCTGCCGTCACGTTGCTGGTGATGCACGGGACAGCGCGGCCGGTTCACGGGCAGCTGCTGGTGGTTGGTGCCCACGCGATAGAGCTGCGCGTCGTGATAGGCGAACAGCCGGCCCTGCAGCATCTTGTCCGGCGAGTAGCCCATGCCGGGCACCACGTTCGCCGGCGAGAACGCCACCTGCTCGACCTCGGCGTGGTAGTTCTCGGGATTGCGGTTCAATTCCAGCACGCCGACCGGTATGCGCGGGAAATCCGCATGCGGCCACACCTTGGTCAGGTCGAAGGCGCTCCAGCCCGTGCGCGCTTCCCACGGCGCACGCTCCTCTTCGCGCATGATCTGCACGTAGACGTCCCAGCGTGGGAAGTCGCCGCGCGCGATGGCGGCGTGGAGATCACGCTGCGCGTAGTCCGGATCCTCGCCGGCGAGCCGCACCGCGTCCGCCGCGGCCAGGTTGCGGATGCCCTGGCGCGTCTTCAGATGCCACTTCGCCCACACGCGCTCGCCGCGCGCGTTGATCAGGCTGAAGGTATGGCTGCCGAAGCCGTCCATGTGACGATAGCCGTCCGGCGTGCCGCGATCGGAGAACAGCATCGTCACCTGGTGCAGCGACTCCGGCGCCCTGGACCAGAAATCCCACATCATCGTCGGCGACTTCAGGTTCGTGTGCGGGCAGCGCTTCTGCGTGTGGATGAAGTCCGGGAACTTGATCGGATCCTTGATGAAGAACATCGGCGTGTTGTTGCCGGTGAGATCCCAGTTGCCGTCCTCGGTGTAGAAGCGCACCGCGAAACCGCGCGGATCACGCTCGGTGTCGGCCGAGCCGCGCTCGCCGCCGACGGTCGAGAAGCGCACGAAAGTCTCGGTGGTCTTGCCGATGCGATCGAAAAGCCTCGCCTTGGTGTACTGCGAGATGTCGTGCGTGACCGTGAAGGTGCCATAGGCGCCGGAGCCCTTCGCGTGCACCACGCGCTCGGGCACGCGCTCGCGGTTGAAGTGCTGCAGCTTCTCGACGAGATGGAAGTCCTGCATCAGCACCGGCCCGCGCGGACCCGCAGTGATCGAATTCTGGTTGTCGACGACGGGAATGCCCGCCGCGGTGGTGAGGCCCTCCGGCTTGCCGGGATGACTCATGTTCGCTCCTCCTCGTTCAGCGCAACGGTGCGTGCGTGGGAGGATGCTAAAAGCGGGGCAGGTGGTGGGGAAATTCCGATTTCTTATCGGGGCGATTGAGTGCTTGTATGGTGGCTGCGGCGCGAACGTGAGCGGAGTTCCTGCGCCACTCGAGCCACGTCCCGCTATTGATCGGCAAGGGCCATGGCCTTCGAATCCGCGTTGGCTGAATATGCTTGACGGCGCTGTTCAGCGGCCGCGCGCTGCGGTGTGAAGCGCCGCGCTGCTTTGGGGTTCATGTGGCCACTGCCGGAATGAGAGATCTGCGCGGGGCTGCGAGCGATCCGGACTTTCGAGTAGATCTCGGTGTGACACAGACAGCATCGTGAGTTGCCACGGCCACCCGACGCGCTAGCCGTTGCGAAACCGGCCCGGCCGAT